>NZ_JBEZIR010000162.1:0-17150 GCF_040651175.1 Kitasatospora sp. NPDC048540 | reverse complement strand
CGGTGGTGTGGGTGAGGCGGCCGGCCTGGTCGAAGGCCTGGGTGAGGCGGGTGCCGTCGGGGTAACCGCCCGGCCGCCCTCCGCGGCTCCCGTCCGTCAGGTGAACGGGATCCGCAGCACGGAGGCGCTGCCCTGGCCCTGGGTGGCGCCGACCCGCAGCTGCGCCGGAGCGTTGCCGATGGCGGGCCAGACCTCCACCCGGACGGTGCCGTGGTCGAGGGTGCCGAGCGTGCCGGTCGCGGCGGCGAGCCCGGCCGTGGCGCCCGAGTAGCGTTCCCAGCCGGCCACCGGGTCGGTCGCGAAGTAGCGGTAGGTCTCGACGCGCTCGAAGGTGCCGTCGCCGGTCAGGTCGTAGGAGATCCTGACCTGCTGGCCGAGGCCGACGGCGGAGCCCGCGTCCAGGTACAGGTCGAAGTCGGTCGCCGCGCCGGGCTTCGGGGTGCCGTTCAGGTTGCGCACCTCGTAGACCTTGGCCCGGTACGGCGTGCCGTCGTGGTTGCCGCCGTCGGCGGACGGCAGTTGGTCCGCGGTGGCGCCGCTGCCGTAGGCGGTGGTGAGGACGCCGCCGGGCTGGAGGTGGAAGGTGCTGCCGGTGGTCGGCGGCACCGACGGCGATGAGGAGGGCGACGGCGACGGGGAGGTGGACTGCGACGGGGACGGCGAGGGCGACGGCGAGGGGGATCCGGTCGGGCCGCCGGTGCCACCGTCGGGGGTGGTGCCGCGTTCGCTCGCCGTGGAGCGGGCCGGCACGGTGAGGGTGTAGCCGTCGGAGAAGCGGACGGTGCGCGCCGCGGTGGTGTAGTTGTGCGCCACGTGGGTGCGGGTGGCGCCGTTGGCGAAGACGGCCGCGGTCGGCGTGTCGGCGGTGGTGGTGGGGTCGAGCGTGCCGAGCGTCGCGAGGTTGTAGATCCAGTGGTAGGTGTGGGCCCTGGACTCGCCCTCCTCCGGGGTGTAACCGGCGTTGCCGGCGTCCCAGGCGGCCTTGGCGGCGGCCGGGTCGGCGAGCGCCTGGAACTCCCAGAGCAGGTCGCGCCAGTCGGTGAACACGCCGCCGTTGCCGGCCTTGAGCTCGGCCAGGTTGGCCCGGATCTCGTCCTGGCGGCGCCCGAGGTAGAGCGAACCGCCGGTGACGGGCAGCACGTTGATGCCGTGGATCATGCCGGGGGCGGCGGTCCACCAGGTGGAGTAGGCGGCGCCGCTGCCCCAGACCATGCCCACCGTGTCGTGGCCGAATGCGGCCGGGAAGTTCGCCCGGTCGGCGTCGAACCAGTACTGCTCCACCGCGTTGGCCTCGGTGGTGTAGAGGTAGATGCCCAGGTCACGCAGGGTGGTGTCGCCGGTGGCGGAGCCGTAGAGGATCAGTCCTGAGCTGAAGTCGAGCGACTCCGAGGAGGACTCCTGGTTGTTGCCGGCGGCGAAGCCGGCGTGGCCGGAGGCCCAGCTGTGGCCCGCGTAGACGTCGAAGTTGCGCAGCAGCGGGAAGCGGGTGTCGGTGCGGTCGGCGTTGGCGGCGTCCTTGGCGAGCAGCTTGACCATTCCGCCCCACGCGCTGTCGGCGGCCCAGGCGGAGTCGTAGCGGGCGACGGTGGCGGCGGCCTGGACGAAGTAGCCGTAGTGGAAGTGGTGGTCGTTGAGTTCGGCGTCGGTGCCGTAGGAGGCGGGGTAGCCGATCAGGGTCTTCCAGACCGCGTCGTAGGAGAAGCCGGGTGAGCCGGTGCCCCGGAACCAGGTCTGCAGCTTGCCCTTGATCAGGCCGAGCAGCTTGTCCCGGGCCGCGGTGTCGCCCAACTGGTCGGCGATCGGGACGAGTTGGGCGAGCCTGCCGAGCGCCTTGCCGGTCCAGTAGGTGTCGGTGGCACCGGCGAACGGGTCGGCGGCGTCGGCCTCCTGCCGGACCAGGGCGCCCAGCGCGGCACGGTCGTAGGCACCGGTGTCCGGCAGCGACGGCAGCACGCCGCCCACGCTCTGCACGGTGGTGAAGCCGCTGCCCTCGCGGACCTTCATCGGCCCGCGCGGCGAGACGTAGCCGAGGCCGGTCAGCGGGTCGGTGGCGGCCTGCCACTGGTGCGGGTAGAGGGCGAGCAGGGTGCCCGTGCGGGTGCCCTCCTGCGGGGCGGTGGTGACGGTGTAGCTGGTGGTGAGGGTGGCGGCGGCGGCCTGGTAGCTCCAGTCGGCGCGGGTGCCGGTGACGAAGCTGTACGCGTAGCCGCGGTAGAGGTCCAGGTCGGCGGGGGTGGGCAGGACGGCGACCGAGTAGTAGTCCTTGGACCCGAGAGCCGCGCTCAGGGTGGTGCCGTTGACGCTCCAGCTGGTGCCGGTGGGCGCGAACAGGCCGTAGTGGTGGCCGGCCACCGTGATGCCGAGGACGTTGCCCTGGCTGGCGAAGACGGTCGGGGTCCCGGCCGTGGTGACCTGCGCCGCGCCGCCGGTGGCGTGGGCGTAGACGTACGGCAGTCCGTGGCCGATGGTGGCGCTGAAGGTGTGCGCGCCGTCCGCCCAGTACGGGGTGACGGTCCAGTCGCTCCAGCCGTCGACCTTGGTGTCCGGGGAGTCGAGGCCGGCCACGCCCAGGGTGAGGTCCCGGGTGTGGGTGTAGTCGTACTGGCGGCCGTCGGGGGTGATGGTCGGGGTGGTGGGGTAGCCGACCTCCAGGCCGGCCGCCACCGCCTTGTAGGTGAGCGGGTGGCCGTACATGTTCTCCGAGTACGGGTTGCCCGCGTAGCGCTGGTAGACCAGCGAGGACCACCAGTCGTTGGTCGGGACGGCCTGGCCGGCCATCCGGGCGGTGACCTTGGGGGTGACGGGCGCGCCGTCGGAGTTGGCGGGGCCGGCCGTGCCGGCCGGCCGGCTGTCGCTGTAGCCGCCGAGGCCGACCGGGACGGTCGCGGCGGCGGCGCTGCCTGCGCCGACGGTCGAGGCCAGCGCGGCCGCGGCGGCGAGGGCGAGCGCCACGACGGCGGCTGCCGGGCGGCGCGCGGATCTGAGCTTCATGGGTCCACCTCGGGTGGGGGGCGGTGGGTGAGAGCGCTCTCAGCGGTGGGGACGCTAGAGCCGCCGCAAGGCACTGTCAACGCTCCTGACCGGACTGCCGCCTCCAAGGCGTGAATGCGCCACACCGCCAACCCCCAATATTACGTTCAGGTTTCGGAGGCTTGACGGGCCGGTCCGCCGCCGGGCACTCTCCTGGCACCACCTGAGAGCGCTCTCAGCATCTCTCGGCATCCTCTCCCGCACCGCCGCTCCGGCACCTCGCCACCCACGACCTGCTGCGCCAGGAGGCACCCCCATGCGCCCGTTCAGAGTCCGTAACACCGCCGCCGCCCTCGGATCCACCGCGCTCGCCGCCACCCTGCTGCTCACCGGCTGCGGCTCCGGCGGCTCGGGCTCCGCGGACGCGGCCGGCGGCAAGGTCACCCTCACGGTGGATCTCTTCGGCACCTTCGGGTTCAAGGAGAGCGGCCTCTACGACGAGTACATGAAGCTGCACCCGGAGATCACCGTCAAGCAGACCGACACCCAGGACGAGGCCCAGTACTGGCAGGCGCTGCAGACCAAGCTGGCCGGCGGCGGCGGACTGGCCGACGTCCAGGGCCTGGAGGTCGGCCGGGTGGCCAGCGTGGTGCAGAAGCAGGCCGACAAGTTCACCGATCTGAAGACCCTCGGGCTCGGCGGCGTCAACGACGACCTGGTGCCGTGGAAGGGCGCCGCCGTGAAGACCGCCGACGGCCGGGTGCTGGGCGCCGGCACCGACATCGGCCCGGAGGCGATCTGCTACCGCACCGACCTGTTCAAGGCCGCCGGGCTGCCCACCGACCGCACCGAGCTGGCCGCCCGGTGGTCCACCTGGCAGGGCTACCTGGACCTGGGCAAGCAGTACGCCGCCAAGGCGGAGGCCGGCAACGCCTGGACCGACAGCGCGGCCGGGATGTTCACCGCCGAGGTCGGCCAGCAGAAGATCCGGTACGCGGACGAGAGCGGCAAGCCGGTCCACGACAGCAGCCCCGCGGTGAAGACCGCCTGGGCGGACGCCACCCGGCTGGTCGCGGACGGGCTGTCCGCCAAGCTGCCGCAGTGGACCCCGGAGTGGAACAAGGCCTTCACCACCGGCAAGTTCGCCACCCTGAGCTGCCCGGCCTGGATGATCGGCTACATCAAGGGCCAGGCCGCGGACGCCGGTTCCGGCAAGTGGGACATCGCGCCCGGCCCCGGGAAGACCGGCAACTGGGGCGGCTCGTACCTGACCGTGCCGAAGACCGCCAAGCACCCCAAGGAGGCGGCCGAGCTGATCAAGTGGCTGACCGCCAAGGAGCAGCAGGCCAAGCTCTTCACCAAGCAGGGTTCCTTCCCGTCCAGCACCGGCGCGCAGGCCGCCATCAAGGACACCACCGACCCGTACTTCAACAACGCGCCGATCGGCCTGATCTTCAGCGAGTCCGCGGCCAACATGCCCGCTCAGGTGCTCGGCACCGACGACGGCGTGATCACCAAGGCGTTCACCGACGCGCTCGGCGAGGTGGAGCGCACCGCGACCGCGCCGCAGACCGCCTGGCAGCACGCCCTGGACAACATCAAGAAGGCCAACGGCAGCTGACGTCAGGCCGGTTCACCGCTCCCGGCCGGGTCCCCGACACCGGACCCGGCCGGAGCCCCGTCGAAGGACCCCATCCCATGGCCGTCTCCACCTCCGCCAGGCTGCCCGCCGCGGCCACCGTCCCCCGGCGCCGCCGGACCGGGCGGCTGGCCCCGTACGGCTTCGTCGCGCCGTTCTTCACCCTGTTCGCCGCCTTCGGACTGTTCCCGCTGCTCTACACCGCCTACGTCTCGCTGCACCGGGTCGAGCTGCAGACCGCCGACCGGATGGACTGGCTCGGGCTGCAGAACTACACCCGGCTGCTCGAGGACCCGTTCTTCTGGAACGCGCTGCGCAACACCTTCACCATCGGCGTGCTGTCCACCGTGCCGCAGCTGCTGATGGCGCTGGGCCTGGCGCACCTGCTGAACTACCGGCTGCGCGGGCGGACCTTCTTCCGGGTCGCGATGCTGATGCCGTACGCGACCTCGGTGGCCGCCGCCACCCTGGTCTTCGCCCAGCTGTTCGGGCGCGACTACGGGCTGATCAACTGGCTGCTGGGCAGCGCCGGGCTGGGCCCGGTCGACTGGCAGGCCTCCACCTGGGCCTCGCAGCTCGGTGTCTCGGCGATCGTCACCTGGCGCTGGACGGGCTACAACGCGCTGATCTACCTGGCCGGCATGCAGGCCGTCCCCGGCGAGCTGTACGAGTCGGCGGCCGTCGACGGCGCCTCCCGCTGGCAGCAGTTCCGGCACATCACGGTGCCCGGCCTGCGGCCGACCATCGTCTTCACGGTGGTGGTCTCCACCATCGGCGCCACCCAGCTGTTCGGCGAGCCGCTGCTGTACGAGGGCAACGCGGGCGGCGGCATCTCGCACCAGTACCAGACCCTCGGCCTGTACCTGTACGAGCAGGGCTGGTCCTTCTTCCACCTGGGCCGGGCCGCGGCCGTGGCCTGGGTGATGTTCCTGCTGATCGTGGTACTGGCCCTGGTCAACGCGGCCGTCGCCGCCCGGCGCAACCGTACGGACCGGTGATCGTGATGAGGCTCGCCAGGCGTTCCCCGCTCCGGGGCGGCCCACTCGCGTACGGGGTGCTGGCCGTCGCCACCCTGCTGGCGGTGTTCCCGTTCTACTGGACGCTGGTCGCGGCCAGCCGCTCCAACGCCGAACTCAGCGCCCCGACCCCGGCGTTGACCCCCGGCCCCAACCTGTTCCACAACATCGGCGAGGCGCTGGCGCAGGCCGACATCGGCGGCGCCCTGTTCAACTCGCTGGTGGTGTCCTCGGCGGTGACCGCGGGCGTGGTGCTCTCCTCCACCCTGGCCGGGTTCGCCTTCGCCAAGCTGCGCTTCCGCGGACGGGGGCTGCTGCTGGCGCTGACCGTGGGCACCATGATGATCCCGCCGCAGCTCGGGGTGATCCCGCTGTTCATGGTGATCGTCCGGCTGGACCTGCAGAACAAGCTGCCGGCGGTGATCCTGCCCTCGCTGGTCTCCGCGTTCGGGATCTTCTTCATGCGGCAGTTCCTGCTCCAGGCGCTGCCGGACGAGCTGATCGAGGCCGGCCGGATGGACGGCGCCTCGGCGCTGCGGATCTTCGTGTCGATCGTGCTGCCGGTGGCCCGTCCCGGGATGGCCGTGCTCGCCATGCTGACCTTCATGGCCACCTGGAACGACTTCTTCTGGCCGATCGTCGCACTCAGCTCGCAGAACCCCACGGTGCAGGTCGCCCTCAAGTCGCTCGGCCAGGGCTACGTGCCCGACCAGTCGATCGTGATGGCCGGCACCCTGCTCGGCACCCTGCCCGTCCTGGTGGTCTTCGCACTGCTCGGCCGCCAGATCGTCGGCGGCATCATGCAGGGAGCCGTCAAGGGATGAACCCCCGACCCACACCCCTGGAAGGTGAGATGACCGTCGACGCACTGCCCTCCCCGGTCCGCGCCGGCGGCTTCCCGGCCGGCTTCGTCTGGGGCGCGGCCACCGCCGCGTACCAGATCGAGGGCGCGGCCGCCCTGGACGGCCGGACCCCGTCCGTCTGGGACACCTTCAGCCGGACCGCCGGCAAGGTCCGCAACGGCGACACCGGAGACATCGCCGCCGACCACTACCACCGGTACCGCGAGGACGTCGCGCTGATGGCCCAACTGGGCCTGGGCGCCTACCGGTTCTCGCTCGCCTGGCCGCGGATCCGCCCCGGCGGCCGCGGCCCGGCCAACCGGGCCGGCCTGGACTTCTACGACCGCCTGGTGGACGAGCTGCTGGCCCACGGCATCGCCCCGGTCGCCACCCTCTACCACTGGGACCTCCCCCAGGAGCTGGAGGACGACGGCGGCTGGACCAACCGCGACACCGCGTACCGATTCGCCGAGTACGCCGCCCTCGCCGCCGAGCGGCTCGGCGACCGGATCGCCACCTGGACCACCCTCAACGAACCCTGGTGCAGCGCCTTCCTCGGCTACGGCTCCGGGGTGCACGCCCCCGGCCGGACCGACCCGGTGGCGGCCCTGACCGCCCACCACCACCTGCTGCTGGCGCACGGCCTGGGCACCGCCGCGCTGCGGGACGCGCTGCCCGCCGGCGCCGAGGTCTCGCTCACCCTCAACCTGGCCGCGGTGCGGCCGCTCACCACCGGCCCGGCCGACCTGGACGCGGCCCGCCGGATCGACGGCCTGGCCAACCGGATCTTCCTCGACCCGGTGTTCCACGGGCGCTACCCCGCCGACGTGCTCGCCGACACCGCGCACCTGACCGACTGGTCCTTCGTCCGGGCCGGCGACCTGGCCGAGATCTCCCGTCCGATCGACTCGCTGGGCATCAACTACTACACCCCGACCGTGGTCGCCGCCGACGACCCCGCCGACCCGGCACCCCGCCAGGACGGCCACGCCGGTGAGCTGTCACCGTGGCTGGCCGACGAGGGCGTGCGCTTCCTGCCCGCCGAGGGCAGCCGCACCGCGATGGGCTGGCCGGTCGACGCGGACGGCCTGTACGAGCTGCTCACCCGGCTGCGCGACGACCTGCCGGGTCTGCCGCTGCTGGTCACCGAGAACGGCGCCGCCTACGAGGACTACACCGACCCGAGCGGCGCGGTGCACGACCCCGAGCGGGTCGCCTACCTGCACGGGCACCTGGCGGCGGTGCGCCGGGCGGTGGCGGACGGCGCGCCGGTGCGCGGGTACTTCCTGTGGTCGCTGCTGGACAACTTCGAGTGGGCGTACGGCTACAGCAAGCGGTTCGGCATCGTGCACGTGGATTTCGCCAGCCAGCGGCGCACCCCCAAGGACAGCGCCCGCTGGTACGCGGAGGTGATCCGCACCGGCGACCTGCCGCACTGACCGGCCCCGCCCGCAACGGCCGCGGGGCCGCCCCGAGCCCTTCACGGCCGGGGCGGCCCCGCGGTGCGGTGGTTCAGCGGTGCCTGGTCGGGCTGTTCGGCCCGCGCATCGACTTGGTGATGGTCTTCCACTTCTGCAGCTGCTCCTTGCGCAGCCGCGCGTCGGTGCGCGAGGCGATCCAGGCGCTCTCGCGCTGGAGCTTGCGGTAGCTCTCCATCCGGCGGTACGGCAGGGTGCCGTCCTCCAGCGCGGCCAGCACCGCACAGCCCGGCTCGCTGTGGTGGCCGCAGTCGTCGAAGCGGCACCGTGCGGCGAGTTCCTCGATCTCGGCGAAGGCCTGGCCGAGGCCCTCGCCGCCGTACAGGCCGACCTCCCGCAGGCCAGGGGTGTCGATGACCAGGCCGCCGCCGGGCAGCGGGACCAGCTCGCGGGTGGTGGTGGTGTGCCGGCCCTTGCCGTCGCTGTCGCGGGTCTGCTGGACGGTCATCACGTCCCGGCCCGCGAGGGCGTTGGTGAGGGTGGACTTGCCGGCGCCGGACTGCCCGATCAGGGCGCTGGAGCCGGGCGCGCAGGCCCGCAGCACGTCGATGTTCTCCCCGGTCTCCGCGCTGACCGCGAGGACGGGGACGCCGGGGGCGATGCCCTCGACGTCGGCCCGGATGTGGTCGGCGTCGTCGACCAGGTCGCACTTGGTGAGGACCACCACCGGCTCCGCGCCGGACTCCCAGGCCAGGGCCAGGAAGCGTTCGATCCGGCCGAGGTCGGGGTCGAGCGCCAGCGACACCGCGATCAGCACGGTGTCGATGTTGGCGGCCAGCACCTGGCCGTCGGAGCGGCCGCCGGACGCCTTGCGGACGATCGCGGTGGAGCGCGTCAGCAGGGCGGCGACGGTGGGCAGCGGGGTGGCGGCGAGGTCGACCGCAGCCCAGTCGCCGGTGCACGGGCTGTCCACCGGGTCGGGACCGGCGACCGGCCGGGTGTCGGCGCGGACGGTGCGCAGTTCGCCGGTGTCGGGATCGGCCAGCAGGACGTCGCAGCGTCCGCGGTCGACCCGGGCGATCCGCGCGGGGGTGAGGCCCCCCTCGGCGAGGGGGGCGAATTCGGCGGCCCTGCTCTCGTCCCAGCCGAAGCCGGAGAGCGGGTGGGCAGCGTTGGGGAGGTTCAACTGGGGGACCCTTCGAGGGTGCGGCCCCGGCTGCGCGCACGGCGCGTCGGCGCACCGGTGGTGCGCGGTGGAACACAGGGATCGGAGTCAGCCGGAGACCACGGGGGTGGGAACAGTGGGCTTCTGGGCGCGCAGGGCGCTCACCGCAACGACTGCCATCACGGTCCTCACCTCCTGGTTCGTACGACGGCTGAACGGAGCCCCGTACGGGGCCCGGTCCGGACGTCCCCGACGCTAGCCCACCGGCCCGGTGGGTCACCACCGGTTTTCCGGCGGCGGCTACCGGCCGTCCCAGGAGCCCGGGAAGGGGGCTTCGGGAGGGTGCTGCGGCCAGTCGGGCCGATCGCTGTCGGGCGGCGGCGGGGGCACCCGGCGGGGGCCGGAGCCGCCGAGCCGGCCGCGGAGGTTGTGCGGCGGCAGGACCGCGGCCCACCGCTCGGGGTACTCGGATGGCGGCAGGCCGTCGTCGTCGTCCTCGTCGAGCTCCTCGTCGACGCCGTCGCCGAGGCCCAGTTCGCGGGCGCGTTCGGCACGTTCGGCGGCGCGCCGGGCGGCCACCTCGCGGACCAGGGTGGCGGCCGCCTCCTCGCTGGCGCGCTCGTTCTCGGCGCGGGCGTCGGCGGTCTGCACGGTGGGCCAGCGGCGGTCCAGGGCGGCGTTCATGGCCGCGCCGATCAGGACGGCGAGGGCGACCACGCCGATCCACAGCAGGACGGCGACGGGGGCGGCCAGCGAGCCGTACACCGAGGGGCCGTCGGCCGAACTGCCCTCGATCGAGCTGACCAGGTAGAGCCGCAGCAGCACGCTGCAGACGACCAGCACCACCAGGGCCACCAGGGCGCCCGGGATGTCCTCCCGCCACGGCGTGCTGACCGGCACCGCCACGTGGTAGAGGGTGGTCAGGAAGACGATCAGCAGCAGGATCATGGCGGGCCAGTAGAGCGCGTTGACCAGGGCCGCCGAGTCCGGCACGGCGTTGATCACCAGGCCGGGTCCGGCCACCAGCAGCGGGAGCACCAGGGAGCCGATCGCCAGGGCGCCGAGGTAGAGGCCGAGGGACATCAGGCGGGTCTTGACGATGCCGCGCTTGCCGTCCAGGCCGTACATCACGGTGATGGTGTCGATGAAGATGTAGAGCGCCCGCGAGCCGGACCACAGCGACAGCAGGAAGCCGATCGAGATCAGGTCGGGGCGGCCACTGTCGAAGACCTTGCTGAGGAGGGGCTGGACGATCTGCTCGACCGAGCTCTGTGAGAGCACCGTCCCAGTGGCTGAGACGATGTCGTCCTTCAGCTTGTCGATGGTGCCGGCGCCCAGGATGTCGTCCAGGTAGCCGAGGGTGCCGGCGAGGCACAGCAGCAGCGGCGGGATGGAGAGCAGGGTGAAGAACGCCGCCTCCGCGGCGAGTCCGGTGACCCGGTACTCGACGCAGGTGTTGGTGGTGTCCTTGACCAGCCCCCAGATGGTCCGGCGCCAGGTGTTCTGCTTCGCCGCACGTCGGCGGCCGCCCCGGCGTCGGGCCGGGCGCTCGGCGGACTGGCCGGGGGTGTCCTGCGAGGTGTTGCCTGCTGCTTGCACGCCCCCTACGGTATCGGCCCGCGCCCCCCTGCCGATGATGCCCACCGGGGTGCCGCCGCGGCCGTCCCGCGGGCGGTCGGCGGGCCGGGGCCGCGACTGCGGCGGCACGGGTCCGCCGGGCGGGCGGACCGGCCGCACCCGGCCGGGCATCTCAGCCTCCGAAACCATTGCGTCCAGAATGCGGACGATGGTGGACCGGGGGTCGTGCGCCATGCGAATCTCTTGCCATGCCGAGCGCCGGAACCACCCTAGTAGGTCGACTCCACGTCGATCTCCTTCGCGTGTCCAGCGCCATCTGTCCGGTGACCTGAGCCCCACCCCGCTGCCACCACCGCACCCGGCGCACCCCTCCGCCATCCCGCTCAGCGGATGCGCGGGCGCCCTCGGGCACCAGGTCACCGCTCATCGACTTCCTGCCGTCTCCCCGTCGAGAACGCGCAGGTGGGAGCGGGCCGCGCCCGGGACGCCAGCGCCCCGAACCACGCCAGCCGATAGAGGACGACACCATGGCCCCCACTCCCGAACCGGTCGAGCCCCAGGTCGACAGCGCCGCCGCGCGCCGTCCCGCCGCCGCCCGCAAGGTGACCCGCCACCGCGGCGAGGGCCAGTGGGGCATGGGGCACTTCACCCCGCTCAACCCGAACGAGCAGTTCAAGAAGGACGACGACGGTCTCAACGTGCGGACACGCATTGAGACGATCTACGCCCAGCGCGGCTTCGACTCGATCGACCCGGCCGACCTGCGCGGCCGGATGCGCTGGTGGGGGCTGTACACCCAGCGCAAGGAGGGCATCGACGGCGGCAAGACCGCGATCCTCGAGCCGCACGAGCTGGACGCCGAGTACTTCATGCTCCGGGTCCGGATCGACGGCGGCCGCCTGACGGTGGCCCAGCTCAAGGCCATCGCCGAGGTCTCCCAGCAGTACGGCCGCAACACCGCCGACCTGACCGACCGGCAGAACGTCCAGTACCACTGGATCCGGATCGAGGACATGCCCGCGATCTGGCAGAAGCTGGAGGGCGTCGGCCTGTCCACCACCGAGGCCTGCGGCGACACCCCGCGCGTCATCCTCGGCTCCCCGGTCGCCGGCATCGCCGAGGACGAGATCATCGACGGCACCCCCGCCATCGACGAGATCCAGCGCCGCTTCATCGGCAACCCGGACTTCTCCAACCTGCCGCGCAAGTTCAAGTCGGCGGTCTCCGGCTCGCCGCTGCTGGACGTCGCCCACGAGATCAACGACATCGCCTTCGTCGGCGTGGTCCACCCCGAGCACGGCCCCGGCTTCGACCTGTGGGTCGGCGGCGGCCTGTCCACCAACCCCAAGCTCGGCGTCCGGCTGGGCGCCTGGGTCCCGCTGGAGGAGGTCGCGGACGTCTACGGCGGCGTCATCGGCATCTTCCGCGACTACGGCTACCGCCGGCTGCGCAACCGCGCCCGGCTCAAGTTCCTGGTCGCCGACTGGGGCGTGGAGAAGTTCCGCCAGGTGCTGCAGGACGAGTACCTCAAGTACGACCTGATCGACGGCCCCGCGCCGAAGGAGCCCAGCGGCACCTGGCGCGACCACGTCGGCGTGCACCGCCAGAAGGACGGGAAGTTCTACGTCGGCTTCGCGCCGCGGGTCGGCCGGGTCGACGGCGAACTGCTCGGCAAGGTCGCCGACCTGGCCGCCGCCCACGGCAGCGACCGCCTGCGCACCACCGCCGAGCAGAAGATGCTGGTCCTGGACATCGCCGAGGACCGGGTCGACTCGCTGGTGGCCGGACTGGAGGCGCTGGACCTGCGGGTCACCCCGTCCCCGTTCCGCCGCGGCACGATGGCCTGCACCGGCATCGAGTACTGCAAGCTCGCCATCGTCGAGACCAAGGAGCGCGGCCGCACCCTGATCGACGAGCTGGAGCGCCGCCTGCCGGAGTTCGGCGAGCCGCTGACCATCAACATCAACGGCTGCCCGAACGCCTGCGCCCGCATCCAGGTCGCGGACATCGGTCTCAAGGGCCAGCTGGTCACCGACGAGAACGGCGACCAGGTCGAGGGCTACCAGGTGCACCTCGGCGGCGCGCTGGGCCTGGAGGCCGGCTTCGGCCGCAAGGTCCGCGGCCTCAAGGTCACCAAGGACGGCCTGCCGGACTACGTCGAGCGCGTGCTGACCCGCTTCCAGGCGGAGCGCAAGGAGGGCGAGCGGTTCGCCCAGTGGACCGCCCGGGCCGACGAGGAGGCGCTGTCATGAGTGAACGTGCCGCACCGTTCTTCTGCCCCTACTGCGGGGACGAGGACCTGCGCCCGTCCGAGGCCGGACACGGCGCCTGGGAGTGCCACGCCTGCCGCCGGGCGTTCCAGCTGAAGTTCCTCGGCCTGCTGTCACCGTCGAACGGGGGGAATCGGGATGAGCACCGCGACTGATCTGGAGGCGCTGGCCACCGCGGCCGGCCGCGACCTGGAGGAGGCGTCCGCCCAGGACGTGCTGCGCTGGGCCGCCGAGAACTTCGGCAAGCGGTTCTGCGTCACCTCCTCGATGGAGGACGCCGTGGTCGCCCACCTCGCCTCCTCGGTCCTCCCCGGCGTGGACGTGGTGTTCCTGGACACCGGCTACCACTTCGCCGAGACCATCGGCACCCGGGACGCGGTGGCCGCGGTGATGCCGGTCAACGTCATCACCCTCACCCCGAAGCTGACCGTCGCCGAGCAGGACGCCGAGTACGGGCCGAACCTGCACGACCGGGACCCGGACCTGTGCTGCTCGCTGCGCAAGGTCGAGCCGCTCAACCGCGGTCTCGGCGGCTACGACGCCTGGGCGACGGGCCTGCGCCGCGACGAGTCCCCCAGCCGGGCGAACACCCCGGTGGTCGCCTGGGACCCCAAGCGCCGCAAGGTGAAGATCGCCCCGATCGCCCGCTGGACCCAGGACGACGTGGACGCCTACGTGGCCGCCAACGGCGTGCTGCTCAACCCGCTGCTGTGGGAGGGCTACACCTCGATCGGCTGCTCGCCGCTGTCCTGCACCGCCAAGCCCGGCGAGGGCGAGCAGGGCCGGGCCGGCCGCTGGGCCGGCTCGGGCAAGACCGAGTGCGGCATCCACCTCTGAACCACCCTCACCACCTACCCACTGGAGACTCCACCGTGACGACAGCCGACACCCTGGCCGCCGGGGGCACCGCGGAGGCGGCCTCCCGGGCCGCCAACTGCGAGCGCGGCGCCACCGTGTGGCTGACCGGGCTGCCCAGCGCCGGCAAGACCACCCTCGCCTTCGCCCTGGCCGAGCGGCTGCGTGCCGAGGGCCACAAGGTCGAGGTCCTGGACGGCGACGAGATCCGCGAGTTCCTCTCCAAGGGTCTCGGCTTCACCCGCGAGGACCGGCACACCAACGTCACCCGGATCGGCTTCGTCGCCGAGAAGCTGGCGTCCAACGGTGTGAAGGTGCTGGCCCCGGTGATCGCCCCGTTCGCTGACTCCCGCGCCGCGGTGCGCGAGCGGCACGCGGCCAACGGCACCGAGTTCCTGGAGATCCACGTCGCCACCCCGGTCGAGCTCTGCTCGGAGCGCGACGTCAAGGGCCTGTACGCCAGGCAGGCCGCCGGTGAGATCTCCGGTCTCACCGGGGTGGACGACCCGTACGAGGCCCCGGCCGACCCGGAGCTCCGCATTCAGACGCACGGCCGAACGGTTGCCGAGTCCGCAGCCGATCTGCACGCCTTCCTGACCGAGAGGGGCCTCGCATGACCACCGCCGCCCAGAGCCTGGTCGCCACCGACGGCAACCCGTACGCGCTGTCGCACCTGGACGCCCTGGAGGCGGAGTCGGTGCACATCTTCCGCGAGGTGGCGGGCGAGTTCGAGCGGCCGGTGATCCTGTTCTCCGGCGGCAAGGACTCCATCGTCATGCTGCACCTGGCGCTGAAGGCCTTCGCCCCGGCGGCGATCCCCTTCTCGCTGCTGCACGTGGACACCGGCCACAACTTCCCCGAGGTCATCGCCTACCGCGACCGCACCGCCGCCCAGCACAACCTGCGGCTGTACGTCGCCTCGGTGCAGGACTTCATCGACGACGGCCGGCTGCGCGAGCGTCCGGACGGCACCCGCAACCCGCTGCAGACCGTGCCGCTGCTGGACGCCATCGACTCCCACAAGTTCGACGCCGTGTTCGGCGGCGGCCGCCGCGACGAGGAGAAGGCCCGCGCCAAGGAGCGGGTGTTCTCGCTGCGCGACGAGTTCGGCGCCTGGGACCCGCGGCGCCAGCGGCCCGAGCTGTGGTCGCTGTACAACGGCCGGCACGCGGTCGGCGAGCACGTGCGGGTCTTCCCGCTCTCCAACTGGACCGAGCTGGACGTCTGGCAGTACATCGAGCGCGAGAACATCGAGCTCCCGGAGATCTACTACGCGCACGAGCGCGACGTGTTCAAGCGCGACGGGATGTGGCTGACCGCCGGCGAGTGGGGTGGCCCCAAGGAGCACGAGACGGTCGAGAAGCGGCTGATCCGCTACCGCACCGTCGGCGACATGTCCTGCACCGGCGCCGTCGACTCCGACGCCGCCACCATCGCGGACGTCATCGCCGAGATCGCCGCCAGCCGCCTCACCGAGCGCGGCGCCACCCGGGCCGACGACAAGCTCTCCGAGGCCGCCATGGAAGACCGCAAGCGCGAGGGGTACTTCTAAGCATGAGCACCACCATCGAGACCAGCGCCACCTCGCTGCTCCGCTTCGCCACCGCCGGCTCCGTCGACGACGGCAAGTCCACCCTGGTCGGCCGGCTGCTGCACGACTCCAAGTCGGTCCTGGCGGACCAGATGGAGGCCGTCGAGCACGCCTCCCGCCGCCGCGGCCAGGAGGCGCCCGACCTGGCGCTGCTCACCGACGGCCTGCGCGCCGAACGCGAGCAGGGCATCACCATCGACGTGGCGTACCGCTACTTCGCCACCCCCCGGCGCCGGTTCATCCTCGCCGACACCCCCGGGCACGTGCAGTACACCCGGAACATGGTGACCGGCGCGTCCACCGCCGAGCTGGCCGTCGTCCTGGTCGACGCCCGCAACGGCGTGGTCGAGCAGACCCGCCGGCACGCGGCCGTCGCCGCCCTGCTGCGCGTCCCGCACGTGGTGCTCGCGGTCAACAAGATGGACCTGGTGGAGTACGCGGAGCCGGTCTTCGCCGCCATCGCCGCCGAGTTCACCGCCTACGCCGCCTCGCTGGGCGTCAAGGACGTGGTGGCGGTGCCGATCTCGGCACTGGCCGGCGACAACGTGGTCGAGCCGTCCGCCCACATGGACTGGTACGGCGGCCCGACCCTGCTGGAGCACCTGGAGACCGTCCCGGTCGGCAGCGACCCGAGCGTCGAGCCGGCCCGCTTCCCGGTCCAGTACGTCATCCGCCCGCAGAGCGAGGAGAACCCCGACTACCGCGGCTACGCGGGCCAGCTCGCCTCCGGGGTGCTGCGGGTCGGCGACACCGTCACGGTGCTGCCCTCCGGCCACACCACCACGGTCGCCGGGATCGACGCACTCGGCGCCGGGACGGACATCGCCTGGG
This sequence comes from Kitasatospora sp. NPDC048540, assembly GCF_040651175.1. Classification (NCBI taxonomy): domain Bacteria; kingdom Bacillati; phylum Actinomycetota; class Actinomycetes; order Kitasatosporales; family Streptomycetaceae; genus Kitasatospora; species Kitasatospora sp. NPDC048540. The sequence continues at coordinate 975 of NZ_JBEZIR010000162.1, read as the reverse complement.
CCCCCCAGTCGGTCACCGTCCGGCTCGCCGACGACATCGACATCTCCCGCGGCGACCTCATCGCCGCCGGACCCACCCCGGCCCCCACCAAGGACATCGTGGCCACCGTCGCCCACCTCAACGAGCACCCGCTGCGCGCCGGCGACAAGGTCCTGCTCAAGCACACCACCCGCACCGTGCGCGCACTGGTCAAGGAGATCTCCTACCGGATCGACATCGACACCCTCGAACGCCGCAGCGGCAGCGACGGGCTCGGCGTCAACGACATCGGCCACGTGGTGCTGCGCACCGCCGAGCCGCTGGCCCTCGACGACTACCGCGCCAACCGCCGGACCGGATCGTTCCTGCTGATCGACCCGGCCGACGGCACCACCCTCACCGCCGGCATGGCGGGCGAGGCCTTCGACACCGTACGCACCACCGATCCGAACGAGGAGGACTGGGTCTGATGTCCCGCGAGGCGTTCTCGGGCATGGACAAGGAAGGCGGCCGCATCGGCAGCGGCGTCCTCGGCAGCGGCCAGGGCGGCCTGACGCGATGTGGGGCCGGACAGGGGCGCTGATCCCCTGTCACCGGGCCGCCTTCCCCCAGCACGGCCGGCCCGGCCTGCCCGGCATCCCCGATGCCGACCGCACCACGACACTTCCCTGAACCGGGCGTCCCACCGACGCTCCTGCCACGAAGGACACCTCAGATGACCCTCCGTTCCGGTCTTCCGCATACCCGCAAGCGCATCGTCAGCGGCCGGATCAGACGCTCCGCCGCGGCCGCGGTCGCCTCGCTCGCCGCCCTCAGCCTGGTGACCGCGTGCAGCTACGGCTCGAAGAGCACCGACAAGGCCTCCGCCGCCCCGGCCGCCGCCTCCGGCGCGTCGGACAAGAAGCTGTCCGCCGACACCGTGAAGATCGGTTACTTCGCCAACCTGACCCACGGCACCCCGCTGGTCGGCCTGCAGGAGGGCCTGTTCCAGAAGGA
>NZ_JBEZIR010000161.1:0-17316 GCF_040651175.1 Kitasatospora sp. NPDC048540 | reverse complement strand
TCCCGCTGCAGTTCGCGCCGGCGCTGGAGTTCGGCCTGCGCGGCCGCCTCGGCCTCCTGGCGCTTGCGCTCCTCGGCCTCGACGCGGCCGTACGCCCCGCCGGATCGGCGCCCACCGCGGGCCGCGGGCGGACCGGCCACCACAGGCCCCGGCCGAGCAGCGCGGCCAGCGCCGGGACCAGCACCAGCGACAGGACCAGCGCCGAGAGCAGGATGCCGAGCGCCATCGCGAACGCGACCTGCTCACTGCCGGGGTTGGTGGCGAGCGTGGCGAACGACCCGGCCAGCACCAGCCCGGCCGTCGCGACCGCCGGCGCCGTATGGCGGACGGCCCTGGCCACCGCCGCGCGGGCCGGACCCGGTCGCCGCATCTCCTCCCGGATCCGGTCGGTGATCAGGATGTTGTAGTCCGTGCCCAGCGCCACCACGAACAGGAACAGCACCAGCGGCAGGGTGAAGCTCACCCCCGGCCCGCCCAGGGCGTGCTGGAACAGCAGGGTGGCCGCCCCCAGGGTGGCGGCGAAGCCGAGCCCGACGGACAGCAGCAGCACCACCGGCGCGAGCAGGCTGCGCAGGAGCAGCAGCAGGATCAGCCCGATCAGTGCGGCCGCGACCGGGAGGACGACGGCCAGGTCGTGGTCGACGGCCGTCGACACGTCGGCGAGGACCGCCGCCGTCCCGCCCACGTGACCGGCCGTCCCGGCGGGCGTGTGCCGGGCGACCACGGCCCGGATCGGCCCGGTGACCAGGTCCCGGGCCTGCTGGCTCTGCGGGTCGACGGTCGGGTAGAGGTCGATCCGGGCGGCCCGGTGATCCCCGTTCAGCACGGCCGGGGCGACCTGGCCCACCCCATCGACCTCGCGCAGCGCCCGGGACAGGCCGTCGAGCCGGGCGGCGGTCAGCTCGGCGCCGTCGGTGGCGGTGAGCAGGACACTGGTCGGGTCCGACACCCCGGCCGGCAGCGAGCGGGCGATCTCGGCGGCGGTCGCCGCCGCGGCGGTCCGCCCGCCGGAGCCGCCCTGGCCGTAGTCCATCCGGATACCTGTCAACCCGGCCGTGAGCACGCCGAGCAGGGCGAGCGAGGCGGCCACCGCGGCCACCGGCCGGCGGGTGACCAGCGCGCCGAGGCGGGCGGCCCGGCCGTCGCGGACCTCCCGGTGCAGGGAGCGGGACGGCCAGAACATCTTGCGCCCGGCCGCCGCGAGCAGCGCGGGGAACAGGGTGAGGCTGCCGAGCAGCATCACCAGCACCGCGACGGCGATGGCGGGCCCCAGCGAGCGGAACTGCCCGAAGGTCGCCAGACCGAGGGTGGCGAACGCGGCCACGATGGTCAGCGCGGCGGAGGTGATCGCGGTGCCCACCCGCCGCGCGACCTGTGCGGCGGCCTCCCGGGCGGGCTGCTCGGGCCGGGCGCGCAGCTGCTCGCGGAAGCGGAACAGCAGGAACAGCAGGTAGTCGATGCCGATGCCGAGCAGGACCACGTTGATCAGCCCCGGGGTGCCCGGGTCCAGCTTGCGCCCGGTCAGCACGGCGGCGCCCGCGACGGCGGCGCCCGCGACCCCGCCGATCATCGCGACCGCGAGCAACGGCAGTACGGCGGCCAGCACGCTGCGGAACACCAGTACGTTCAGCAGCACGATCAACCCGGTCACCAGGGCGCCGCCGACGATGGTGGCGGTCCGGTTGTCGTCGGCGCGGTCGACCGTGTCGGCGAGCGGACCGGTGAACCCGGTGCGCATCCCCGCCTCGGCGAAGTACGCCCGGGCGCCGTCCCGGAACGTCCGGTAGACGCCCTGGACACCCGGATCGGCGGGACTGCCGGCCAGCTGGACCGAGAGCAGTCCGAAGCTCAGGTCGGGCGCCGTCATCGCCGGTACCACCCGGGGCGTCTGGGAGCGGTCCGGGACCAGGAAGCTCGGCTGGTCGTCCGCACGGGGCATCACCACCCGGCGCCGCGCCAGCTCCGCGGCCCCGGCCTCGATCGCCGTCCGGTCGGCCGCGCCCAGCGCCCGGCCGTCGGAGCGGGCGACCAGCACCGTCACCGTGGTGGCATCGGGATCCACCCCGAACCGCTCCTCGGCGATCCGCAGCGCGGCGGCCGAGTCGTAGCCGCGGGGCAGGAAGTTCCCGGTCTGGTGTTCGGTGACGCGGGCGATCAGCATCGGGGCCAGGCCGGCCAGCGCGACACCCAGCACCGCCCACAGGGCGATGACCTTCCAGGGGTGCCGGGTCGAATATCGGGTCAGGGCGCGGATCACGTGTCCTCCGGCGGACGGTGTCGGGAGCGGGCCGGCCAGGGGTTCCCGGCCGGTTCCCAGACCATCACCGCGGGTGGCCGGCGGGCGTCGGGGCAGCGGATGATCCGGACCGGGGCCCTGGGTCCTCCCCCCGCGCCGGACCAGGACCCTGCTCCTGGTCCGACCCCGGCCCGACCCCCGCCGAACGGCTGCGAACCTCCGCCGTCACCGCTGCGACCTCGGCCGATGTGCAACCCTGTCCCGGGGACGGGACCCGGACGGGCCCGCCGACACGACGAGCCGACGCGACGAGGGGGCACGGCCATGGCCGGGAGACAGACCACGGCCGGAGGGCCGGACACCGGGGGAGCGGACCCCTCCGGCGGCGCGCACGGCACGCCCGGTGACCTCCGGCCGCAGCCGGACGGGGACGCCGCCGAGGCGTCGTGGTCGCGCAGCGACCCGCTGGTGACCGCCGGGGCCTGCGCGCTCAACCTGCTGAGCTACGTGTTCTTCGCCGACCCCGGTGGCCGGCCCGAAGTGAGCGTGACGGGCTTCCTCCTCGTCGGCCTGGCGGCCGTGCCGCTGCTCGCCAGGCGCAGCCACCCGGTGGCGGCGCTCGCCGCCGTGGTGGCGCTGGACGCGGCGGCCACCCTGACCGTACCGCTGCCCACCCACTTCGGTGCCGTCCTGGTCGTCGCGCTGTACGCGGTCGCCCGGGCCCGCCCCGGCGGGGTGACGGCGGTCGCCGCCGCCGCGACGGCCGCGGTGACGCTGGCGAGCCAGTGCGCCGGGCGGACGCCGTCCTGGCAGCTCGCCGTGTCCACGCCGCTGTCCACCCTGCTCGTGGTGGGTGCCGCGCTGGCGGTGAACCGCTGGCAGCGGGAGGTGGCCGCCAACCGCAGGCTCCTCGCCGACCGCGCCGTCGCCGACGAACGCCGCCGCATCGCCCGGGAGTTGCACGACATCGTGGCCCACCACATCACCACCATGCAGCTGATGGCGGGCGGGGCCAGGGCCAATCTCGCGCGGCCGGAGGTGGTCCGCGAGGCCCTCGTCACCCTGGAGTCCTCCGGGCGGCTCGCGCTGCGCGAGATGCGCCAACTCCTCGACGTGCTGCGGGCGGGCGACGAACCGGAGACCGAACCCGCGCGGCCGCAGCCCGGCGCCGACGACCTCGGCCGGCTGGTGGCCGAATCCCGGCGGGCCGGACTGCCGACCGGGCTCACCGTCGACGGGCCGCCGCGCCCGCTGCCGCCGACCGTCGGCCTCACGGTGTTCCGGATCGTCCAGGAGGCCCTTACCAACGCCCGTAAGTACGCGGGCGGCGCTCCCACCCGCGTCCGGCTGACCTACCGCGCGGACCACGTCACCGTCGAGGTGCAGGACGACGGCGGCGGCGCACCCGCGCAGGACGGGACGGCGAGCGGCCCCGGCGGGTACGGCCTGATCGGGATGCGCGAGCGGGTCGCCCTGCACGGCGGCACCCTTCGCGCCGGCCCGCGGCCCGGCGGGGGATTCGCCGTGACGGCCGAACTGCCGGTCGGCGCCGAGGAGACGGCCGAAGCGGCCGTCGAGGACGACGTCGAGTACGAAGGGGCCCGCCGGTGAGCGCGACCGGGACGACACCACCGGGGATCAGGGTGCTGATCGCCGACGACCAGCCGCTGGTGCGGCGCGGCCTGTCACTGATCCTCTCGCCCGACCCGGCCTTCGAGGTGGTGGGCGAGGCCGGGGACGGTGCGCAGGCCGTCGCCCTCGCCCGCCGACTGCGGCCCGACGTCGTGGTGATGGACATCCGGATGCCCGTGCTGGACGGCGTCGCCGCGACCGAACAGCTGGCCGAGGCCGTGCCGGGCTGCCGGGTCCTGGCCCTGAGCACCTTCGACCTCGACGAGTACGTGGTCGGCGCCCTGCGGGCCGGGGCGTACGGCTTCCTGCCCAAGGACAGCTCCCCGGAGGAGCTCGGCGCGGCGATCCGCACCGTCCACGCCGGGGAGGCCGTCGTCGCACCGCGCCTGCTGACCCGGCTGATCTCCACCTACGTCCGGGCGCCCCGCGGCGCGCCGCCCGTCCTCACCGGCGTGGACGGACTCACGCCCCGCGAGGTCGAGGTGTGGCGGCTGATGGCCACCGGCCTGGACAACGCCGGGATCGCCCGCGCGCTGGACATCAGCGCCTCCACGGTCAAGAACCACATCACCGGCATCTTCGACAAACTGGCGGTCCGCGACCGGGCCCAGGCGGTCATCGCCGCCTATGAATCGGGGCTGGTCACCGCCGGTTCGACGGCCGCCGTGCCCCGCCCGGGCCGGTAGCCGGGGCCGGGGCGGCGGCGCCGGCTACCGGCCGGGCCGTGTCGGCGCGGGCACCGGGCCGGCCTTGCGCGCGTGCAGCACGCTGCCCTCCAGCGGCAGCGGCGCGCAGCCCACGAGGGCGAGCCCCGCGTCGGCGAGCAGCCGGCCGTAGTGGTCGGCGCGGCGTTCACGGCCACCGACGTTGCACCGCATGTGGAGGTCCCAGGCGGTCGCGAGCGACACCGAGTCGTCGGCGGGCAGCACCCGCTCGACGACCAGCAGATCGGCCCCGGCGGGCATGGCCCGGGCGCAGTGCCGAAGGATCTCGCGGCACCGCTCGTCGTCCCAGTCGTGCAGGATCCGGGACAGGACGTACACGTCGCCGCCGGGCGGCACGGCCGCGAAGTCGCCCGCCCGGTAGGTGCAGCGCCCGCCGACCCCGGCGGCGTCGAGCGACCGGCGGGCGGCCTCGACGACGTGCGGACGTTCGAGCAGGACACCGTGCAGCCGCGGGTGTGCGGTGAGGATCCGGCCGAGCAGGGCCCCGTTGCCGCCCGCGACGTCGACGACGGTGGCGGGCCCGGGCCGTTCCGCCGCGGCCGTGATGACCGGGTGGGCGGCGAGCGGCTCGAACATCCGGGCGCCGGCCGCCATCGCCCGGTCGAACATGTCCGCGAGTTCGGGGTGGCGGGCGAAGTGGTCGAAGTGGTTCTCGCCGAAGAGGTGGTCGAACGCGGCCTCCCCGGTCCGTACCGTGTGCCCGAGCGCGCCGAACGACCGGTAGAACGGGCCGCCGTACATGAGCGCCAGCGGCCGCATCGACTCCGGGGCGTCGGCCCGCAGCAGCGCGCCGAGCCCGGTGAGCCGGAAGCCGTCCCGCTCGCCCGCCACCACGCCCAGCATCGCGAGGTAGCGCAGCAGCGTCGTCAGGCTCTCCGGGTCCGCGCCGACGGCCCGCGCCAGCGTCCCGGCGTCGGTGACCGTCTCCGGGGCCATCGCGTCGGGCACCCGCAACTCGGCGAAGACGGCCAGCGCCTGCGTGGTCCACGCCCCGGTCATCAGGCGCAGGAGCGTTTCGGCAGACCGGCGGGCGCGGTGCTCCACCAGGTGGGCGGCGAGGACGTCCCGGTGGTCACCTGGCGCGTACAGCTCCATCCGCCGGTACCCGGCCTTCGCCCCGGCGGGCGCGGTGAAGTAGAACACCGTGCCGTCCTCGTGCGGGTTGTACCCGCCGCCGTCGGCCACCGCACCGTGCCGGGCGAACAGCGCGCACATGCCGCGCAGGAGCAGCGGGTCCGGCCGTTCGACCTCGAAGGCCAGGTGCGCCTCGTGCTCCCGGGCGCGTTCGTGCTCGGCGACGTCGGCGAGCTCCGAGCCCGGCGGCACGACCAGCGTGAACAGCTCCACCGTCCGCCGCTCCCCGTCCCTCCCGGTCACGGGCGGGCGCAGGATGTGCACCTCGAGCCCGGCGGCATCGCGACGGTGCCGCGCGGCCAGCCGGTCACGGACCACCACGCTGGGCCGCGGTGGCACGTCCCCGGCCAGCCCGCAGCCGGCCAGCAGGCCCCGCAGCTCCTGCGGGTCCGACGGGAAGACCAGCAGCGCGGCGTGCGAGAAGCGGCAGCGGTCCACCAGGGCCTGCAGCTCCACGGCGTCCAGACCGGGCAGCAGCAGCGGCAACAGGGCGGCGGCGTCCTGCTCCCGGACGAAGTCGACCGTCTCGCGTAAGCGGGCGGCGTCCGGGAGCGTGCTGGCGGCCGTCGGGCTCGGCGCGGTCATCGCGGTCTCCTCCAAGGGGGTTCGAGGGTTCGGGGTTTCGGTGTGCGGACGGAACGGGTGTCAGACGCCGACGTACTGTTCGGCGAACCAGTCCTGGCAGCTGCGCGAGGTGCGCAGCGAGGCGAGACGGGAACGGCGCAGCCGCTCCTGGAACGGCGGGTCGTCCGCGGCCGGGGCCGCGTGCAGCAGCCGGACCATCCAGCGCGAGAACTCCTGCGCGCGCCAGATGTGGTCCAGGCACCGGGCCGAGTACCGGGCCAGCCCCTCCGGGGCGCCGTGCCGCAGGTCGTCGACCAGGGCCAGGCCGAGGAGCTCGGCCTCCAGCACCGCGAGGTTGGCGCCCTTGGCCGCGGACGGGCTGATCAGGCTCGCGGCGTCGCCGGCCAGGAAGAGCGCGCCGTGGCACAGGGGTTCGAGGACGTCGGACTCCAGCTGGACCACCGAGCGGTCGACGAAGCGGCCCCGGCGCAGCGGCCCGAACTCCGCGGCGCGCATCCGCAGCGCCAGTTCGTCCCAGATCTGCTCGTCGGTGCGGTCGCCGGGCGAACTGCCGTGCTCGCACTGCAGGTAGTAGCGGGTGAGTTCGGGGGTCCGCGCCATGTGCCCGGCGAAGCCCCGCCCGTGCACCGCGTAGGCGACGGCGTCCAGACTCGGCGGCGCCTCGGCGAGCAGCCCGAGCCAGGAGACACCGTGGTCCAGGTGGTGGCGGCGGACCGCGCCCGGGGGCAGGGAGCGCCGGGCGGCGCCGTGCCGGCCGTCGCAACCGGCGACGTACCGGCCCCGCCAGTGGCCCGGTCGCCCATCGGCGTCGCGCACGGTGACGGTGGGCCTGGTGCCGTCCATCCCCTGCACGGCCACCGCCTCGGTGCCGAAACGCACCTGGCCGCCCCTGGCCTGATAGACCGTCAACAGATCGTCCACCAGCAGGTGCTGCGGATGGACGGTGTGCGCCTCCCCGCTGCCCAGCGCGCCGTAGTGCAGCCGGAACCGGCCGTCCTCGGTGCGGAACTCGCAGGTGGCGTGGGTGCGTCCACGCCGGTGCAGGCCGTCGGCGAGGCCGTGCCGCTCCAGGATCCGCACCGTGTTCGCGGCGAGGAACCCGGCCCGCTGCCGGGCCCGGAGCTGCTCCCGGCCGGCGCGTTCCAGCACCACGCACCCGACCCCGGCGGCCTGCAGCAGGTTGCCGAGCACCAGCCCGGCCGGTCCGGCCCCCAGGATCACCACCTCGGTGGTGTCGACTGCAGCTTGATCGATCTGACTCTCCGTCACAAGAAGTGGATCATAGGCAGTGGTCGGCCGGCGCGAGCCCCGGTGTTCACCCGTACGCGCGCGCCGGGAGGAGCCGGCGGGCGCCCCTGCCGCAGGCCCGGCGCGCCGGCCCGGCGGCGGGGCCGATGCCGGGCGCAGCCGCCGGGGGAGGGGATCGTACGACCACGATGCGCCGGCCCGCGGCCGGTGACCGCGCCACCCTCCGAACGGTGCCGCCCGGCGTCCTACTCCGAAGGATGACGCCACGGACCGGAGTTGACGCGGCCGGGTGCGGGACGCCGGGCCCCGGCCCACCGGTGCCGGGCTGGCCGGTGCAACCGCCGCGTCGCCATGATCGTCCTTCGCGGACGGGCCCCTACGCACCGGTACGGGCCCCGCAGGAGCCCGTACCACCCCCTACCCGGGCACCCGCGGACCACATCGACACAGCAAGGACGTCCTACATGATCGAGGCGCGCGGCCTCACCAAACGGTACGGCTCCACCACCGCCGTCGACCAACTGTCCTTCCAGGTCCGGCCCGGGGTCGTCACCGGCTTCCTCGGACCGAACGGGTCCGGCAAGTCGACCACCATGCGGATGATCCTGGGCCTGGACACGCCGACCTCGGGAACCGTCACCATCGACGGGCAGCCGTACCGCGAACTGCCGAACGCCGCCCGCACGGTCGGCGCCCTGCTCGACGCGCGCGCGGTGCACGGCGGCCGCGACGCGTACCACCACCTGCTCTGCATCGCCCAGTTGGCGGGCGTGCCACGGCGGCGGGTGGCGGAGGTGCTGGACATCGTCGGCCTGACGGAGGTGGCCCGGCGCCGCACCAAGGGCTTCTCGCTGGGCATGGGCCAGCGGCTCGGCATCGCCGCCGCGCTGCTCGGCGATCCCGAGGTGCTGCTCTTCGACGAACCCGTCAACGGCCTCGACCCGGAGGGCATCCACTGGGTCCGCACCCTGATGCGCGCCCTGGCGGCCGAGGGCCGGACGGTGTTCGTCTCCTCGCACCTGATGAGCGAGATGGCGATCACCGCAGACCACCTGATCGTGATCGGCCAGGGCCGGCTCCTCGCGGACATGCCCGTCGGGGACTTCATCGCCCACCACTCGGCCGGCTACGCCCGGGTCCGCACCCCCGACGCCGCCGGGCGGGACCTGCTCGCCCGGGCGCTGGCCGACGCGGGCGCGGGTACCGAGCCGGAGCGGGACGGCGCCCTCAAGGTCACCGGCCTCGACCTGCCCCGGATCAGCGACCTGGCGCACCTGCACGGCGTCCGGCTGTACGAACTGTCGCCGCACCACGCCTCGTTGGAGGAGGCGTACATGCGGCTGACCCAGCACTCGGTGGAGTACCGCTCGGGCCCGGCGTGGACGCCCCCGCCCGCCGGCCCCGACGCCGGCGAAGGCCCGGCCGCCGACCCCCACTCCCACCACCACCGTCACCCGAGCGAGGTCTGACCCGTGTCCAGCACCACCCACCCCGCCCCCGCGGCCCCGCGGTTCACCTCCCCCGTCCCGATACGGCCCGCCCGCCTCGGCCACGCCCTCGCCTCCGAGTGGACGAAGATCCGCAGTCTGCGGTCCACGGTCTGGTCCCTGGGCGTGATGTTCGTCCTGGTCGCCGGCGTCGGGGCGCTGGCCGTCGCGTTCTCCCAGGACAACACCCGTCCCGGCGACGACATCCTCGGCCTCGGCCTCGGCGGGTTCATGGTCGGCCAGATCCCCGTCATCACGCTCGGTGTCCTCACCATCAGCTCCGAGTACGGCACCGGGATGATCCGCAGCACACTGACCGCCTGCCCGCGGCGCGCCCGGATCCTCACCGCCAAGGCACTGGTCTTCTCCGCCCTCGCGCTGGCCCTCGGCACCGCGGCGATCGGCACCTTCACCCTCGTCGCGCTCGCCGTGCTCGGCGGCCGGGCCGGTGCCCAGCCCGCCGACGCGGTCCTGCGCACCGTCCTCGGCGGCGGCCTCTACCTGGCCGTCATCGGACTGATGGCGCTGGCCGTCGGCGCCCTGCTGCGGCACAGCGCGGGCGCCATCAGCGCGATGATCGGCTTCGTCCTGCTGCCGACCATCGTCGGGCTCTTCGCCGGGGAAACCGTGGGCCGGTTCCTGATCACCTACTCCCCGGTGAGCATCTCGGCCTCGCTGTTCGGCAACGGGCTGGACCCGGAGGTGAACGGCTGGCAGCAGCTCGGCTTCCTGGCGGCGCTGACGGCCGCACTCCTGGCGGCCGCCTACGCGGCGGTCTCGCGCCGCGACGTGTAGAGCGTGCCTGACAGATGGTCACCTGGCGGGTTCGCGGAGCCGGAGGGCGAGTGAGGCCGGGGCGTGGCCGGCCCGCCCTTGGGACCGGCCGACCAGTGTCGAGCTGACCTGCACCCCCCGCTCGGCGGACATCACCTTCGGCGAGGTCGCCGGGACCGGCTCCACGGGCACCGGCGACGAGGGGGTGCGTTGGGTCAACGACTCCGTGGGCGGGTTCAGCACGGTGCGCTGCTCGGTGAAGGCGCTGCTGGAGCACGGCATCGAGCTGGACGCGGTCCCCGACCACCACCCGGCGGCCCGACGGGCCGTCCGCACTGGGACCGCCGACGGGTGCAGGAGCTACCCAGGCGGCAGCAGAGTCAGCGGCTCAGGGGAAGGTCACCTGGTAGTTGCCGTCCTTGAGCTCGAAGACGGCAGCACCGGTGACCCCCTGGTAGACGCCCGTGCCACCGGTGACAGTGCCGATGAACTCCTTGGCAGCCGCTTCGTCGGCGGGCACGACCACGGACAGGGTGACCAGGTTGTCCGGGCTGTACTTGACGACGCTGCTGCAGAGCAGCTGGTCGGGGCCGGCCTCGACCTTGCTGCAGGTGGAGTAGAGCGTGCCGAGGGGCTTCTCGTTCCACTGGTCGTTGAACGCCGCCCGGGTGCCGAAGGAGTTGCCCAACTCCTGCGATGCGCTGCCCTGGGGGGTGGTGTAGTCGCCGGCCTTGACGGTGAGCCACGGGATCGATACGGCCCGGCCCGTGCGCTGCGCGCTGTCCGGGTTCTGACCGTCCGCCAGGGCCGGAGCGCTCATCGCGGCGGCTGCGCCGAGCGCGGCCCCGGCCAGGACGAGGGCGAGCGTGCGCTTGGTGCGCAGGGCATGGAGCATGGAGTCCTCCTCGGACACGTCGGGCCTGCTGCCCGCTTCTGGGCGGTAGTTGAGCACGTCGGAGCCGGCCCGCGCGGTGCCGGCACCTGTCACTTCGGAGGGCGGCCGATGGACCGCTTCCCCTTGGGACGTAAGCGAACCGGTCGCCCATGAACTCCGCCAGGCTGAGCCGTCCGGGCGGTCGCGGCCCTCACCCGAACGCTGATGAGATTCACTCGAAGGCCATGCCGGGTTCTGATGGGGCCGCCATCTGAGGTACTGCGTTCCGCCGGAGGCCGGGTCGAAGGCCAGGTCGCCGAGGCTGCGAGCGGCGAGAAGGCACCGCTGTCCGTCGAGTCGGGCGCCGTCAGTGTCTCGCCGCGGCTCCCCGGTCGGTCGGCAGCTTGAGCGCCACCTGGTCCATCGTGGCCGCACTGCCCAGGTCCGCCTGGACCCACTGCGGGAGCACGCCGTTGCCGCTCCACGGGTAGCCGGCCCGGCTCCCGTCGTTGACGTTCCCGGCCACGTGCTGGTCGTCCACGCTGCTCGCGGTCGCTGTCCGCCCAGCGGCGAGGTCGGGCCCGCCCGCTTCGACGAACGCGCCACCCGCTACCGCGCAGGCCTCGTCCTCGCCTCACTCATCCGCCGGCTCCGAGAACCCACCAAGTGATCATTTGTCGGACGGGCTCCAGCGCCGCGACATGTGGTGCGGCGACCTGTGGTGCCGCGACGGGCGTTGACGCCCGCGGCCGGGTCGTGAGGCGCCGTCGGATTCCCGGGCGCCGCCAGTGTCCTCGGCGCCGACCGGTCGTTGTTCAGCGCACGGGGACGCCCCGGACCGCGGCCGGTCGGGCCGCCGGTGGCGCCCGCAGCGCCGCGCGAGGGTGAGCACGCTATCACCCCGGCGGGGGAGAGGTATTCGAAACGGCCCGAATGCGAGGGCCGTCCGGTCGAATGCCCGCTCGAGCCCTGCTCCGACCGGGTGATGTTCCCGAAGTTCCCTGCCGGGAAATGCCTCGGATACGAAGAAGCGCGCGTTCGAAAGGCCTGTCGACTCGATTCAACTGCGTCCCGGTGTCGAATTCCGGCGCATATCGAGGGCTCGATCGCGGGAATTGACTACGCAGCGTAGCCGGTTCCTTGCATTCCGTCGCGGCCTTCTCGTAATGTCTCGCCCCGTCAGGCAGCCGCCTGGCGGGGCCGGTAACGCGCCAGCGAATCGGCCTCATCCTGAATGCCACGAAGGAAGAGAATAGAAATGATCAACCTGTCGCAGCTCCAGTCCGAGACCGCCGAGCTGCTCCCGAAGCGCGAGGCGCTGAGCCGCTTCAGCTTCAACCTGCACAAGACCACCACCGTCACCAAGCACACCGCGACGGTGCACGCCGAGAACAACTCGCTCGCGGTCAACGACCACTCCCGTGACTCGCTGGCGAACTCCGAGGCGAAGCAGGTCATCAACATCAGCCAGTGACACCGGCCGACAGTACCACCCGGTGACATCTGCGGGAGGCGCGGGCGGCGGCAGAACCGTCCCGGCAGGGCGCCGAGACCGGCGGCCGACCGGACGGCGAACCCGGCCGTGACCTGACCCTCCCGGATGGATGAGCGTTCCCGGCGACGCCAGAATCGTCGCCGGGAACGCCTTCTTCCAGGTCAACGACGGTCAGCCAGGAAGGTAACGTGACCGACCACGGAAGCGGCCCCGGCGGCCGACCGCCCCCCACCCGCAGCCCCTCACCCGCCCGCAGCCCCTCACCGGCCCGGCACCGCCGGCCCCCGCCCGCCGCCGCAGTGCCAGAACCCGCCGCAGTGCCACCGCCGCGGCTCCCGGCCGGCACCGAACTCCTCGGCGAGTACCAGGACTCCGGGTTCACCGAACCCCGCTACCTGGTCAGACGGCCCGACGGCCAGGTGATCCAGCTCAGCCGGCTGCTCTACCTGGTGGTGTGCGCGATCGACGGGTCACGCTCCCACGAGGCGATCGCCCACCACGTGAGCGGCCGGTTCGGCAACGAGGTCAGCACCGGGAACATCGCCTACCTCGTCGAGGAGAAGCTCGACCCGCTGGGCATCACCGCCACCGGGCACGGCCCGGCGACACCGGTGGACCTCCCGGCGACCGACCTCCTCCTCACCCTCAAGTTCCACCGGGTCCTGCTGCGCCGGCCCACGGTGGCCGCGGTGGCCGCCGCGTTCTCCTGGCTCCACCGGCCACCCGCCGTCGCGCTCGTCCTGCTGTCCGCCGCCGCCGCGGACTACTGGCTCTTCGCCCTCCACGGGGCGATGGAGCCCGTCCTGCACACCCTCGAGCAGCCCGTTCTCCTGCTGCTGGTATTCGCCCTCACCGTGCTGTCGACGGTGTTCCACGAATTCGGCCACGCCTCGGGCTGCCGCTACAGCGGTGGAAGTCCCGGCTGTATCGGCTGCGGCATCTACCTGGTATGGCCGGCGATGTACACCGACGTCACCGACGTCTACCGGCTCAAACGCGGCGGACGACTACGGACCGATCTCGGCGGCGTCTACTTCAACGTCGTCTTCATGATGATTCTCTTCGCCGCCTATTTCGGCACCGGGCAGGAATTCTTCCTGACGGCCGTGTACCTGACGCATTACGAGATCCTCGAACAGCTGCTGCCGGCGCTGCGCCTCGACGGTTACTACATCCTGGCCGACCTGGCGGGCGTGCCCGACCTCTTCGGCAAGGTCGGCCCGATTCTGCGGAGCATGGTCCCCGGCCGTCCGGTGCCCCCGGAGATCGCCGGAATGAAACGCTCGTCGCGGATCATCGTGACGGGCTGGGTGGTCACCATGGTCCCGCTGCTCGTCGGCGAGATCGCCTACGCCCTGTGGAACCTCCCCCGGCTCCTCTCCACCAGCGTCCGGTCCCTCACCGACCAGCTCGCAGGCACCTACCGGGCGCTCGCCGAAGGCGCCGCGGCGAGCTTCCTGCTCGGGGCGATCGGCTGCGTCATGCTGCTGCTGCCGTCCCTCGGACTGGTCTACCTGGTGCTGCGGCTGAGCGCCCGCGGCCTCCGGGCGGTGCGGCGCAACGCGCGTTCCGGCGGGAGGAGGGCCCGGCTGGTGACGCTGGCAGGGCTCGGTGCGGCGTCCGCCCTCGCGGTCGCCTGGGTGTACGGCATGACGCCCGAACCGCTCCCGCCGCGGCCCCCCGTCGTGCCGGCGCTGCAGCCGAACGTCCCCGTGAACCGGCCGCCCGCCCAGCCGTACGAGGCCGGGCTGCCCACGGTGAAGCCCTCGCACTCCGGGCGGCCGCAGTCCCCGAAGCCGTCCGTGGCCGCCGTCCCGCCGCTGCCGGGCCCGCCCGCCGACCCCGGCACGCCGCAGCCCCCGGGGGCCTCCCCGTCCGCCACCCGCGCGACGCCCGCCCCCGCCACCTCCGCGTCCTCGCCCGGCCCCACCACGCCGCGCCCGACATCGCCGCAGCCGACGTCGCCGCAGCCGACGGTGTCGGCCCCGGCCTCGCCGAGCGCGGACCCGTCCGCCTCACCCCCCAGTCCATCCGGCACGCCCGGAACCCCCGTACCGAGCCCGTCCAACGGCTGACACCGGCCCTCAGGAGGAACTCCCATGTCCCAACAGCGCCACCGCGCACCCACCCGCCGCCTCGCACCGCTGCTGCGGACCGGCCTGCTCACCACGGCCGCCGCCGTCCTGGTCGCGGGCACCCCGGTGGTCGCCTCCGCCGCGCCCGGAACCGCCCGGACCGGCTCGGCGGTGCGGGTCGACACCGCGAGCGCGATCAGCACCGCCAGCCCGATCCGCCCCCACGACTTCCAGGTCGCGTTCGAGGTCCGCCAGTACGGGGACCTGGTCGGCGCGGGGGCGGACAACCGCGCGCTCGCCTCGTCCCGGTTCTGCGACGGGAACCTGCACTGCAGCTCCACCGCGCTCTCGTTCCAGATCATCACCATGGGCGGCGACCACAGCCGGCTCCACACGACCAACGTCAGCAAGGCGAGCAACAACCACTGCACCGGCTGTCAGACCCTCGCCGGCGCCTACCAGTTCGTCCTGGACACCCCCGAGCCGATCACGCTCGGGCCGGACGCCCTGCGCCGGCTGCGGGACGTCGAGACGGCGCTGCGCGCCGCCCGCAACCAGTCGCCGCAGACGCTCAAGGCGACCGTGGACGGCCTGGTCCAGCAGGTCATCACCATCCTCGACGAGGCGGCCGCGGCGCAGCCCGCGTCCCCGGGCCTCAAGGCGGCCGCGGCGCCGGCCCGGCCCAAGGTCACGCTCAACCGGACGCTCGACGGCTGGCCCGGCGCCAACTGAGCTGCCCTGGCCCCCCGTTCGGGCGCATCAGGGCTGAGGACCCCGACCGCCCCGACGCCCGCGGCGCCCACCGAACCGGAGCCGTTCGCCCGCTGATCTGGCAGCGGGCGACCCCCGCGGACACCCGCCGCAGTGACCGCCACCGGCGCGGCCCGCGCATCCCGGGCGAGCAGTCCGGCCCGGCCGTCTCCCCCTCCCCGCCGCCCGGCTCCCGGCACGCACGCCGGGCCCGGCAGCCCGCCCCACCACTTCCCGCACGCAGCTACGCCCTGCCGTGCCCACTCAGCGAGGACCACACCCATGCGCCGGATCAGCGCGGTTACGGCCGCCCTCACACTCGCCACCGCCACCGCACTGGGCAGCGGCGCCCCGGCGGCGGCCCTCGATCCGGGCGGCGCCGCCCGTTCCGCCGCCCGACCGTCCGCCCGTCACGAGCCCGGAGCGGCCACCCCGGCACCCCGGCTGACCGTCACGGACGTCCCACCGACCGTCGCGGCCGGGGGCAGCGCCCGGTTCTCGGCGGAACTGCAGAACCCCACCGACACCGACCTGCTCTTCTACCCCGCCCTCCGGAGCGCCCCGGACCAGCAGGGCACCCCCGCCGACCGGATGACGCTGCGGTACCGGCCGGGCGGCGCCGGGCGGCCGGACGGCGCCGACCCGGTCCTCGTACCGGCGGGCACCACGCGGACGCTCGAACTCGAACTGGCACTTCCCCCGGACCTGGCGGACGGCACGCTCGACTTCACCCCCGTCGCGTACTGGACCCCCGCGGGGTCGGACGGCGGACGTGACGCGGCCACCCGCCACCTCATCACCGGCGGGCCGAAGTCCCTCTGCGTCGGACACCCCACGCCCGGCCCCTCGTCCAGCGCCGACGGCTCCCCGAGCGCGTCCCCCCGGCCGACCTCGTCGCCCACCGCCACACCCACCGGGCCGACGCCATCCGCGTCCGGGCCCTCCGCATCGGCGTCCCCGAGCGGCGCCGCCCCCAGCACCGAACAGCCCGGAAGCCGGCCCACCGACACGGTGTCGCTGGCGTCCACCGGCGGAGGCGCGAGCCCGGTGCTGATCAGCGTCGGTATCGCCTTCCTCCTCGCCGGAGCGGCATCGCTCACCGCGCTCCGCCGGCGCCGGGACGCCGGACGGCACCGCTCCTGACCCTGCTACGCCCCGGGTCCCGGACCACCGGGTCGGGGGCCGGAGAGCAGCGTACGACCGCCCTCCGGCCCCCGCCCGGCCGCTGACCGCCCGGCCGCCGACCGCCCGACCACCCGCCGAAGGACACCCGTGAACGCCCTGCACGTAGCCGTCCCGTCGCCGCGCACCGCCGGCACCGCACAGCCCGAAGGCGCGGTGACCGCCCGGACCCGGGGCGCCCCGCCGGCCGGTGCCCGGCACCGGCCGCCGGCCGGCCCGTCGGCGACCGCCGGCGGCCGGAGCCAGGTGGAGGACCTGGTCAGCCGGGCCAAGTCCGGCGAGGAGGAGGCGTTTGCCCGGCTCTACCGCCTCTACTCGCCACTGGTCAGCCGCTACCTCGCCCGCCGGATCCGCGATCCCCTGGCCGTCGAGGACCTGACCAGCGAGACCTTCCTGCGGATCCTCTGCCGGATCGGGACCTTCAGCTGGCAGGGCCACGCCTTCGAGGCCTGGGTACTGACGATCGCCCGCAATCTGGCGATCGACCACGCCAGGTCCGTGGTGATGTCCCGCAACCGCCTCGACGCCGATGCGCGCCGCCGCCGGCTGTCGCCCAGCGCGGAGGACGAGGCCCTGGTGCGGATCTTCCGGGACGCACTCGACGTGGTCCTCGAGGGCCTGACGCCGCCTCAGCGCGAGTGCGTCCGGCTGCGCCTGATCGCCGACCTGTCGGTCAGCGAGACGGCCCGGCTGATGGGACGGTCCGCGGGCGCCGTGAAGACGCTGCACTACCGGGCGATGAAGAAGGTCTGCGCGCAGATCGGCGAGGACTACGGCGTCCGCCGCGAGGCCGTCGCCGCGATCGGGAGGAGGTGACCGGAGGTGATCCCGGAACCAGCCGGCCGAGGAGGACCGCGCCATGGAACCCGGCCACGCCGGCCCCCCGCCGGGAACGCCCGAACACGACGCCCCCGCCGCGCGGCCGTCGCTGCCGCCGCCGGAGACGGCGGCGGACGGCCCCACCGGGCGGTTCGCCGCGTTCCTCTCCTGGTGGGCCCGGATGCGGATGGCCGACTGGACGGACGACGGCTACCTCTGAACGGCGGCCGCAGCCGCACCGCGGACCGGCGCCCGCACGGCCGCGGGGCCCCCCCCACACGCGAGCGGGGGGGCGGGGCG
>NZ_JBEZIR010000160.1:0-17622 GCF_040651175.1 Kitasatospora sp. NPDC048540 | reverse complement strand
ATATCTGGCGTTGACTTTTGGCACGCTGTTGAGTTCTCAAGGAACGGACACTTCCTTCGGACCGCCTTCCAGCGGGCCCTCCGGGCGCTTCGTTCGTGATTCGAGCTTATCAGATCCGTTTGCCAGGTTTTCACCGAGGCTTTGCGCGTCGGACTCGCTCTGTTCATCACCGGCTCGCGGCGACTCGGCCAACCATAGCGGGCTCGGCGCCGCGCACCTAATCGGGTCGCGGCGGATGTCACCCGAACGGACGCACGAGGGGGTGGGGCAGGACGGGTCGCGGGGCCATCGCCGGGGCTCACCCGGATGCCGTAGAGTGCGGCGCGTTGGCGAAGAGGACTAGACCACTTGGGCGCCAGCAGCCCGGCAGCCGCCGGGGCGTGGCTCGATTCGTGCACGTGCGTGTGCGCGGGCCGCGCAGCGGGCCTTCGGGGTCGCAGTGCTATGCACCGAGATGTCCCAAGTTGACCTAATTTAAGCTTCAGTCGATGTACGAGCCGTCGTCCGGCGGCCACGCACGCTGTACTCCGCACCTGGGAGGCACCACCATGACCACTGTGACGTCGCCGCTCGCCGGCCGCGCCGTCGGGCTCGCCGCCGTGCCCGACCCCGTCTTCTCCGGCGCCATGGTGGGCCCCGGGACCGCGATCGACCCGGTGCGGGAACCCACCGAGGCGGTGGCGCCGGTGGACGGACTGGTCGTGTCGATGCACCCGCACGCGTTCGTCGTGGTGGACGAGAACGGCCACGGGGTGCTCACCCACCTCGGCATCGACACCGTGCAGTTGAACGGCGAGGGATTCGAGCTGCTGGTGAACAAGGGTGACCAGGTCCGGCGCGGTCAGCCGGTGATCCGGTGGAACCCGGCCGCGGTCGAGGCCGCCGGCAAGTCCCCGATCTCCCCGATCGTCGCGCTGGAGGCGGCCGCCGAGGCGCTCAGCGCGGTGGCCGAGACCGGCGAGGTACCGGTCGGCGGCGAACTGTTCACCTGGAACTGACGGTGGTGGAAGGAACTCAGGACATGGACCAGTCGCTGCGGGGCGTCGGCGTCAGCCACGGGGTCGCGATCGGGCAGGTGCGGCACATGGGGACGGCCGTGCTGGAGCCGCCGGCCACCCGGATCCCGACCGAGGACGCCCCGCGTGAGCAGGCGCGGGCCCAGGCGGCGGTGGACGCGGTCGCCGCGGACCTGATCGCCCGCGGCAACCTGGCGGGCGGCGAGGCGCAGGCCGTGCTGGAGGCCCAGGCGCTGATGGCGCAGGACCCCGAGCTGATGGCCGACGTCAGCCGGCGCATCGCGGTAGGCAGCAGCGCCGAGCGCGGGGTGTACGACGCGTTCGCCGCGTACCGGGCGCTGCTGGCGTCGGCCGGGGAGTACCTGGCCGGGCGGGTCGCCGACCTGGACGACGTGCGCAACCGGATCGTGGCCCGGCTGCTCGGGGTGCCGATGCCCGGCGTGCCGGACAGCGACGAGCCGTACGTGCTGTTCGCGCGGGACCTGGCGCCGGCCGACACGGCCCTGCTGGACCCGACCCTGGTGCTCGGTTTCGTGACCGAGGAGGGCGGGCCGACCAGCCACAGCGCGATCCTGGCGCGGGCGATGGGCGTACCGGCCGTGGTCGCGCTGCCGGGGGCGGCGAAGGTGGCCGAGGGCACCGTGGTGGCGGTCGACGGCAGTTCGGGTGACGTGCTGGTGGAGCCGAGCGCCGAGCGGCAGGAGGAGCTCCGGCGGGTGGCCGCCGAGCGCAGGGCCGCGCTGGCCGCGTCCTCCGGGCCGGGCCGGACCTCGGACGGGCACCGGGTGCCGTTGCTGGCCAACGTCGGCGGGCCCGCGGACCTGCCGGCGGCGCTGGAGGCGGGGGCCGAGGGTGTGGGCCTGTTCCGCACCGAGTTCCTCTTCCTCGACGACTCGGCCGAGGCACCGCCCGAGGAGAAGCAGGTCGAGGCGTACCGCACGGTGCTCGCGGCGTTCCCGGAGGGTCGGGTCGTGGTGCGGGTGCTGGACGCCGGTGCGGACAAGCCGCTCGACTTCCTCACCCCGGCCGACGAGCCCAACCCGGCGCTCGGCGTGCGGGGTCTGCGGACCCTGCTGGACCACCCCGAGGTGCTGCGCACCCAGCTGCGGGCGCTGGCGACGGCGGCCGAGGGGCTGCCGGTGCACCTGGAGGTGATGGCGCCGATGGTCGCCGACCGGGTGGACGCCAAGGCGTTCGCGGACGCCTGCCGGGAGGCCGGGCTGGACGCGAAGTTCGGCGCGATGGTGGAGATCCCGTCGGCCGCGCTGCGGGCCCGTTCGATCCTGCAGGAGGTCGAGTTCCTGTCGCTGGGCACCAACGACCTGGCGCAGTACACCTTCGCCGCCGACCGGCAGGTCGGGGCGCTGGCCCGGCTGCAGGACCCGTGGCAGCCGGCGCTGCTGGACCTGATCGCGGTGTCCGCGGACGCCGCGAAGGCGGTCGGCAAGAGCTGCGGGGTGTGCGGCGAGGCAGCGTCCGACCCGCTGCTGGCCTGCGTGCTGACCGGGCTCGGGGTCACCAGCCTGTCGATGGGCGCGGCGTCGATCCCGTACGTGCGCAGCGCGCTGGCCAAGTACACGCTGGCGCAGTGCCGGCGGGCGGCGGAGGCGGCGCGGGCCGCCGACACCGCCGAGCAGGCGCGGGCCGCCGCGCACCAGGTGCTGTCCGGGGAGTGAGCCCGGGCGGGTGAGGGAGAGCGGAGGGGCGCTGCCACCGTGGGGGTTGGCAGCGCCCCTCCGGGCTGTTCAGGCCCGGCGCGAGCGGCCGAGCCGCTCGAAGAAGCGCAGGTGGTCGAGGTTGTCGACGGATCCGGGGTTGACGGCCTGCTCCAGCGGGGTGCCGGCCAGCAGGCGCTTGACCGGGACCTCGATCCGCTTGCCGGTCAGGGTGTGCGGCAGGCCGCCGACCGCGATGACCTCGTCGGGGACGTGGCGCGGGGAGAGCTCGGTGCGCAGCGAGGTGCGGATGCGTCCGATCAGGTCGTCGTCGAGGGTGGCGCCGGGGCTGAGCACCACGAACAGCGGCATCCAGTAGCCGCCCTCGGGCTCCTCCAGGCCGATGACCAGCGACTCGGCGATCTCGGGGAGGCGCTCGACCACCTCGTAGATGTCGGAGGAGCCCATCCGGACGCCCTGGCGGTTGAGGGTGGAGTCGGAGCGGCCGTGGATCACCACGGTGCCGCGGGAGGTGACGGTGATCCAGTCGCCGTGGCGCCAGGTGCCGGGGTACGTGTCGAAGTAGCTGTCGTGGTAGCGGGTGCCGTCGGGGTCGTTCCAGAAGCCGGTGGGCAT
The DNA here is from genome assembly GCF_040651175.1 of Kitasatospora sp. NPDC048540. NCBI lineage: Bacteria > Bacillati > Actinomycetota > Actinomycetes > Kitasatosporales > Streptomycetaceae > Kitasatospora > Kitasatospora sp. NPDC048540. The sequence continues at coordinate 14,315 of NZ_JBEZIR010000160.1, read as the reverse complement.
GGAGGGCAGCGGCTTGGTGACGACCAGTTCGCCGACCTCGTCGGTGTGCGGCTTGCCCTGGACGTCCCAGGACTCGACGGCGGCGCCGAGGCAGGGGGCCTGGATCTCGCCGAGGTACACCGGGAGGGTGGGGACGCCGCCGACGAAGCAGGAGCAGACGTCGGTGCCGCCGCTGACCGAGGCCAGCCAGATGTCCTGCTTCACCTCGTCGTAGATCCACTGGAAGCCGTCGGGCGGCAGCGGGGAGCCGGTGGTGCCGAGGCAGCGGACGGCGGAGAGGTCGAGGTCGCGGCCGGGGTGCAGGCCGGCCTTGCGGCTGGCGATCACGTAGGCGGCGGAGGTGCCGACGACGGTGGCGCGGGTGCGGGCGGCGACCGACCAGAAGGCGCCGGTGTCGGGGTGGCCGGGGCTGCCGTCGTAGGTGACGATCGTGGATCCGGTGAGCAGGCCGGCGATGAGGAAGTTCCACATCATCCAGCCGGTGGAGGTGTACCAGAGGAAGCGGTCGGCGGGGCCGAGGTCGAGGTGGAGGGCGGCCTGCTTGAGGTGTTCGACCAGGATGCCGCCCTGACTCTGGACGATCGCCTTGGGCAGGCCGGTGGTGCCGGAGGAGTAGAGGACCCACAGCGGGTGGTCGAAGGGGACCTGCTCGAAGAGCGGTTCGGTGTCGGCGGCGGTGAGGGCGGTCCAGTCCAGGGCGCCCTCGGGGGCCGCGCCGCCGAGCAGCGGGACGTGGACCACGGTGTGCAGCGAGGGGAGTTCGGCGCGGAGCTCGGCGACCACCCCGGTGCGGTCGTGGTCCTTGCCGCCGTAGTGGTAGCCGTCGACGGCGAACAGCACGACCGGCTCGATCTGCTGGAGGCGGTCGAGGACGCTGCGGGCGCCGAAGTCGGGGGCGCAGCTGGTCCAGACGGCGCCGACGGCGGCGGTGGCGAGGAGGGCGACGGCGGCCTGCGGGATGTTCGGCAGGTAGGCGCCGACCCGGTCGCCGGGGCGCACGCCGCGCTCGCGCAGGGCGGCGGCGAGCGAGCCGACCTGGCGGCGCATCTCGGCCCAGCTGAGCGGGACGGGCTCGGCGGTGGTCTCGTCGAGGTGCAGAATGGCCGGGCGGTCCGCGTGGGCGGGGTCCTCGCCGTGGCGCAGTGCGTGCTCGGCGTAGTTCAGGCGGGCGCCGGGGAACCAGCGGGCGCCGGGCATGGCCGGGTCGGCGAGGACCGCTTCGGGGGCGGTGGAGAAGCGGACGTCGAAGTACTCGGTGACCGCGCGCCAGAAGCGGTCGAGGTCCTCGGTGGACCAGGCGTGCAGGGCGGCGTAGCGGGCGGCGGCCTGCTCGTCGTCGGTGACGGGGGCGAGCGGTGCGGCCGGGGCTCCGTGCCGGGCGGCGGCCCAGGCCTGGAAGGCGACCAGCTGGGTGGCGGCGGCGCGGTCGGCGGCGGGCCGCCAGAGCGGCTGGTCCTGGGGTGGGGTGCTCACGGTGGTGGTCTCCCGGCCGGTACGTGCGGACGGGCGGTGCTGGTGGCGGGCCCGTCCTGGGGACGCTGACGGAGCAGACCATGCCATGTGATCGTCTGCCGCGCCAGGGTCCGCCGCGCCACTCGGGAGTGCTGGTCAGTGGGGTTCGGCCACAAGGTGGTCGTACTCGCCCTTGAACCAGGCCTGGGCGACCCGGGTGTGGAAGGGGAAGGCGAGCGGGGTGGCGGGGTCGGCGAGCTGCCAGCCGTCGGTCTCGTCGGTGGGGACGGAGGGCGGCAGGTCGGCGAGCGGGCGGGCGGGCAGCATGCCGAACAGGCAGAGGAAGCCGCCGCCGGTGTCGGAGTCGGTGGCGACCAGGGTGACGTCGGCGGGGTCGGCGTGGATGCCGGTCTCCTCGCGCAGTTCGCGGGCGGCGGCCTGCTGCCAGCTCTCGCCGAAGTCGACGTAACCGCCGGGCAGGGCGAGTTCGCCGAGGCCGGGTTCGATGGTGCGGCGGATGACGGCCAGGCTGCGGCTGCCGTCGGGGAGGTCGACGGGGAGCAGGACCACGGTGACGGGCAGCGGGTTGCGGTAGCTGATCTCGGAGCAGCCGGGACAGGTGCGGGGCCAGCCGGTGGTGGCCGCCGGGTACGGGGTGCCGCACCAGTGGCAGTGGGAGTGGGGACGGTTGGGCTGCGCGCTGGTCATGGAACGGATGGTAGTGCGGCGGGGGTGGGCCGGTCAGGGGATCGGCCGGTCCCGGCCGGGGCGCAGCAGCGGGGGGTGCAGGAGGGTGGCGGGGCCGGCCCGGTAGTGGCGGGCGCGGGGGCCGCCGCGGGTGCCGCCGCGGGTGGCGGTGGTGCCGGTCTGCTCGACGAAGCCGGGGACGGAGAGCACCTTGCGGTGGAAGTTGCCGGGGTGCAGGTGCTCGCCCCAGACGGCTTCGTAGACGGCGCGCAGGTCCGGGATGGTGAATTCCTCGGGGAGGAAGGCGGTGGCCAGCGGGCGGTACTCGAGTTTGGCGCGGACCCGGGTGAGGGCGTCGGCGAGGATCCGGGCGTGGTCGAAGACGAGGTCGGGGACCTGGGGGCGGCCGGGGGCGCGGGTGGCGGGGTGCCAGGCGGCGGCTGCGGCGTCGGTGCCGGCGCGCGGGTCGGGCAGATCGGGGGCGAAGGCGAGGTAGGCGACGGAGACCACGTGCATGCGGGGGTCGCGGTCGGGGGCGCCGTAGGTGCCGAGCTGCTCGAGGTGGACCCGGCTGAGGGCGGTGGTGTCGGCGCTGCCGTGCAGGCCGGTCTCCTCGGCGAGTTCGCGGGCGGCGGCGGTGTCGAGGTCCTCCTGGCCGGCTCGCAGGAAGCCGCCGGGCAGGGCCCAGCGGCCCTGGAACGGCGGCTCGGCCCGTTCGACCAGCAGGACGTGGAGTGCTCCGGCGCGCAGGGTGAGGGCGACCACGTCGACGGTGACGGCGACCGGGGTGAAGGCGCGCGGGTCGTACGCCGCGAGCCACTGCTGCTCGTCGGGCGCTGCTGCCGGCATGCGGTTCCTCCCCGGGGTACGGGCCGTCGGTGGGGCCCGGCTCCGAACCTAGCGCGCCGGTCGGACGTGCGGCCAGGCGGTGCGCGGGCGGGGCCGTGCGTCGGCCTACAGTGCGGGTAGCACCCTCGAGCGCGTTCCTGGAGGCCGCCGTGACCGCTGCCGGATCCGAGCCTTTCGCGGCCGCGCTGGCGGCCGGGCCGGTGGTGCTGGACGGCGGGCTGTCGAACCAGCTGGAGGCGGCCGGGTACGGGCTGGCGGACGAGCTGTGGTCGGCCCGGCTGCTGGTGGACGCGCCGCAGGCGCTGGTGGCGGCGCACCGCGGGTACTACGCGGCGGGGGCCCGGGTGGCGATCTCGGCCGGTTATCAGGCGAGTTTCGAGGGTTTCGCGCGCCGGGGGATCGGGCGGGCCGAGGCGGCCCGGCTGATGGCGTCGGGCGTGGCGCTGGCCCGGGAGGCGGCGGCGGGGTTCGACGGTCCGCGCTGGGTGGCGGCTTCGGTGGGCCCGTACGGGGCGGTGCTGGCGGACGGGTCGGAGTACCGGGGCCGGTACGGGCGCAGTGTGGCGTGGCTGGAGCGCTGGCACCGGCCGCGGGTGGAGGTGCTGGCGGCGGCGGGGCCGGACGTGCTGGCGCTGGAGACGGTGCCGGACGTGGACGAGGCGGAGGCGCTGCTGCGGGTGGTGCGCGGGCTCGGGGTGCCGGTGTGGCTGTCGTACAGCGTGGCGGGTGGCCGGACCAGGGCGGGGCAGCCGCTGGCGGAGGCGTTCGCGGTGGCGGCGGGGGTGCCGGAGGTGGTGGCGGTCGGGGTGAACTGCTGCAGTCCGCGGGACGCGGACCTGGCGGTGCCGCTCGCGGCCGGGGTGAGCGGGCTGCCGGTGGTGGTGTACCCGAACAGCGGGGAGCGCTGGGTGGAGGGGCGCGGCTGGACCGGGGAGCCGGCGTTCCGGCCGGAGCGGGTGGCGGGGTGGGCGGGCGCCGGGGCGCGGCTGGTGGGCGGCTGCTGCCGGGTCGGTGAGCGGGAGATCGCCGCGCTGGCCGGTGTCGTCCGGGCGTTGTGATCGGAAAGGTGCACGCACGGCCTGCGGACTGGCACACTCATGGCGGTACTCTTGCGGTCGACATTGTCGACCGTCTGTCAGCGGAGGTAGCGGATGCCCGGCCCGATCCAGTCGCTCTCCCGGGCCGCCGCGATACTGCGCCTGTTGGCCGGCGGCGAGCGCCGCCTGGGCCTGTCCGAGGTGGCCACGGCGCTGGACCTGGCCAAGGGGACGGCCCACGGGATCCTGCGCACCCTCCAGCAGGAGGGGTTCGTCGAGCAGGACGCGGAGAGCGGCAAGTACCAGCTGGGCGCCGAGCTGCTGCGGCTCGGCCAGAGCTACCTCGACGTGCACGAGCTGCGCGCCCGGGCGCTGGTGTGGGCCGACGACCTGGCCCGGGCGTCCGGTGAGACGGTCTACCTGGGTGTGCTGCACCAGCGCGGCGTGCTGATCGTGCACCACGTCTTCCGGCCGGACGACACCCGGCAGGTGCTGGAGGTCGGCTCGATGCAGCCACTGCACAGCACGGCGCTGGGCAAGGTGCTGCTGGCGTACGACCCGGTGGCCCGCGGTGAGCTGGGCGAGGAGCCGCTGGAGGCGTACACGCTGCGCACCCTGACCGATCCGGCGGACGTGGACGCGGAGTGCGCGCTGATCCGCGAGCGCGGGTGGTCGGACTCGGTGGAGGAGACCTGGGAGGGGGTGGCCTCGATCGGTGCGCTGATCCAGGACCGCCGGCGCAACCCGGTGGGTGCGGTGTGCATCTCGGGTGCGGTCGAGACGGTCTGTGAGGACGGTTTCGTGAAGCCCTCGCTGGTCGCCTCGGTGCGCAGCGCGGCCCGGGCGATCTCGCGTGACCTGGGGGCCGGCCGCTTCTGAGCACCGCTTCCCGGCATGCCGCCATGGCGTGGACGGGCCCGTCGGGCCGGTCCGCGCCATGGCTTTTTCGCGTCCGGGGCGGGTGGTGCGCGGGTGGTGAGTCACAGGTGCATAACCCGGCCTTGACGCAGGGGTGGCCGGAAGGAGAAGCTTCCGCATGTCGGTCGACAATGTCGAACGGCGGTTGGACAAGACCACGACCCCCAGCGCTCACCCGCTCAGTGGTCGGTCCAGCAGCTCACCGGTACGACATCCCCGGGACGGGATGTGTACCGCTCCCCCACCCCCTGCACCCCCTGCTCCGGACCATTCGGACATAGGAGCCAGGCAGACGAAGGAGTCTGTGTGTCCGCGTTCTCCAACGGCGACATCTTTGTCGGCGAGACCCTCGGTACCGCCGCCCTGATACTCCTGGGCGGTGGCGTCTGCGCCGCTGTCACCCTCAAGAAGTCCAAGGCGATCAACGCCGGCTGGCTCGCGATCACCTTCGGGTGGGGCTTCGCGGTCCTGATCGCCGCCTACATGTCCGCCCCGAAGTCCGGTGCCCACCTGAACCCGGCCGTGACCCTGGCACTCGCGGTCAAGAGCGGCGAGTGGGGCCAGGTGCCGGTCTACCTCGGCTCGCAGCTGCTCGGCGCGATGATCGGCGCGGTGCTGGTCTGGCTCACCTACCTCGGCCAGTTCCAGGCCAACGAGGAGCCGACGCTCGGCATCTTCTCCACCGGCCCGGAGATCCGGAACCCGGTCCAGAACCTGATCACCGAGGTCATCGGCACCTTCGTGCTCTGCTTCGCGATCCTCACCCAGGGCCTCACCACCGGCCTCGCCGCCTCCGGCACCGGGATCCTGATCGTCGCGCTCACCGTGGTCGGCATCGGCCTCTCGCTCGGCGGCCCGACCGGCTACGCCATCAACCCGGTCCGCGACCTCGGCCCGCGCATCGTCCACGCGCTGCTGCCGATCCCCCACAAGGGCGGCTCCGACTGGTCGTACTCCTGGATCCCGGTGGTCGGCCCGGTCGTCGGCGGCCTGCTGGCCGGCGGCGTCTACAACCTGGTCTTCTGACCCCGGTTTGCGCCACGCCTGAGCACGGGGACTGACCCAGCGTCAGTCCCGCCCACCCCGAACCCTCACCCCGAGCCGAGGACCTCATGACCACTGGCAACTACATCGCCGCGATCGACCAGGGCACCACCTCCAGCCGCTGCATCATCTTCGGCGCCGACGGCCGGATCGTCGCCGTCGACCAGCAGGAGCACTCGCAGATCTTCCCGCAGCCCGGCTGGGTCGAGCACGACGCCGCCGAGATCTGGACCCGGGTCCAGTCGGTGGTCCGCGGCGCGCTGGAGAAGGCCGGGCTGACCAAGGACGACATCCGCGCGATCGGCATCACCAACCAGCGCGAGACCACCGTCCTGTGGGACAAGAACACCGGCGAGCCGGTCCACAACGCGCTGGTCTGGCAGGACACCCGCACCGAGGGGCTCTGCCGCGAGCTCGGCCGCAACGTCGGCCAGGACCGCTTCCGCCGCGAGACCGGCCTGCCGCTGGCCAGCTACTTCGCCGGCCCGAAGATCCGCTGGCTGCTGGACAACGTCGAGGGGCTGCGGGAGCGCGCCGAGGCCGGGGACATCCTGTTCGGCACCATGGACACCTGGGTGATCTGGAACCTCACCGGCGGCGTCGACGGCGGCAAGCACATCACCGATGTGACCAACGCCAGCCGCACCATGCTGATGAACCTCTCCACCCTCGCCTGGGACGAGAAGATCGCCGAGTCGATGGGCGTGCCGCTGTCCGTCCTGCCGGAGATCCGCTCCTCTGCCGAGGTCTACGGCGAGGCCGTCGGCGACCTGGCGGGCGTCCCGGTCGCCTCCGCGCTCGGCGACCAGCAGGCCGCGCTGTTCGGCCAGACCTGCTTCAGCGAGGGCGAGGCCAAGTCCACCTACGGCACCGGCACCTTCCTGCTGCTGAACACCGGCGAGAAGATCGTCAACTCGTACCACGGCCTGCTCACCACGGTCGGCTACCGGATCGGCGACCAGGCCCCGGTGTACGCCCTGGAGGGCTCCATCGCGGTCACCGGCTCGCTGGTGCAGTGGCTGCGCGACCAGCTCGGCATCATCTCCACCGCCGCCGAGATCGAGACCCTGGCCTCGACCGTCGAGGACAACGGCGGCGCCTACTTCGTCCCGGCCTTCTCCGGCCTGTTCGCCCCGTACTGGCGCTCCGACGCCCGCGGCGTGATCGCCGGCCTCACCCGGTACGTCACCAAGGGCCACCTGGCCCGGGCCGTGCTGGAGGCCACCGCCTGGCAGACCCGCGAGGTCGTCGACGCCATGCAGAAGGACTCCGGCGTCGAACTCACCGCCCTCAAGGTCGACGGCGGCATGACCTCCAACAACCTGCTGATGCAGAACATCGCCGACGTCCTCGACGCCCCCGTCGAGCGCCCGTACGTCGCCGAGACCACCGCCCTGGGCGCGGCCTACGCGGCCGGCCTCGCGGTCGGCTTCTGGCCCGACCTGGACACCCTGCGGGCCAACTGGCACCGCGCCGCCGAGTGGACCCCCCGCATGGACGAGGCCACCCGGGAGCGGGAGTACAAGAAGTGGCTCAAGGCCGTGGAGCGCACCATGGGCTGGGTGGAGGAGGACGAGCAGAACTGACCGGGCAGCCGGCCGGGGCCAAGGCCCCGGCCGGTCGTTCCGCGTTCCGAGACCGGCCCGCCGCACGGGGCCGGGACCCGGCCTGCAGCACCAGGCCGAACCGCACAACGAGAGGAGAAACGGCGCCGCCCGACCACGCGCCGCCGTAACCACACCATGGCAACCATCCCGACCCTGGGCGCCGAGCGCTTCGCCGGCCGTACCGCCTCCCGAGCCGAGACCCGCGAGCTGCTGGGCAAGGCCACCTACGACCTGCTGGTGATCGGCGGCGGCATCCTCGGCACCGCCACCGCGTGGACCGCCGCCCAGGCCGGCCTGAAGGTCGCCATGGTCGACGCCGGCGACTTCGCCGGTGCCACCTCCAGCGCCTCCTCCAAGCTCGTCCACGGCGGCCTGCGCTACCTGCAGACCGGCGCGGTCAAGCTGGTCGCCGAGAACCACAAGGAGCGCCGGGCGCTCGCCACCGACGTCGCCCCGCACCTGGTCAACCCGCTGACCTTCTTCGTCCCGGTCTACAAGGGCGGCCCGCACAGCGCCCCCAAGCTCGGCGCCGGCGTCTTCCTGTACTCCGCGCTCTCCGCCTTCCGGGACGGCATGGGCCGGGTCTCCACCGCCGCGCACGCCGCCCAGCAGGTGCCCGCCCTGCGCACCGAGGGCCTGCAGGCCGTCGCGGTCTACGGCGACCACCAGATGAACGACTCCCGGGTCGCCGTGATGACCGTCCGCGCCGCCGTCGAGGCCGGCGCCGTCGCGCTCAACCACGCCGAGGTCACCGGCCTGCGCTTCACCGGCACCCGGGTCACCGGCGCCGAGCTGAAGGACCGCCTGGACGGCACCGAGTTCGGCGTCAGCGCCCGCCTGGTGCTCAACGCCACCGGCCCGTGGGTCGACCACCTGCGCAAGATGGAGGACGCCGGCGCAGCGCCGTCGATCCGCCTCTCCAAGGGCGCCCACGTGGTCGTCAAGCGCCGCACCCCATGGCGCGCCGCGCTGACCATCCCGATCGACAAGTACCGCGTCTCCTTCGCCATCCCGTGGGAGGACCACGTCCTGCTCGGCACCACGGACGAGGAGTACACCGGCGACCCGATGGACGTCCGCGCCACCGACGCCGACATCGACCAGATCATGGACGAGGCCGGCCACGCGATCCGCGACGAGCACCTCGACCGCGACCTGATCACCTACTCCTTCGCCGGCCTGCGGGTGCTGCCCGGCGGCCCCGGCGACACCGCCGCCGCCAAGCGCGAGACCGTGGTCACCGAGGGCCGCGGCGGCATGCTGTCGGTGGCCGGCGGCAAGTGGACCACCTACCGGCACATCGGCCGCGCCGTGCTGGAGAAGCTCAAGCACGTGCCCGGCACCGGCTTCGCCGAGGACGTCTCGCCGTTCCCCGCCACCGTGCCGCTGCCCGGGGTCGGCGCGCCGAACGCCGTCGCGCACCGCCTGCTGATGGACCGCGAGCCGGGCTCCCGGATGGAGCCGCTGGTGGCCAAGCACCTGGCCAGCCACTACGGCACCCTGTCCTTCGACATCGCCCGCCTGATCGCGGACAACCCGGAGCTCGGCAGGCCGATCCACGCCGACGGGCCGGACGTGTGGGCCCAGGTCGCGTACGCCGCCGACAGCGAGTGGGCGTACACCGTGGACGACGTGCTGCGCCGCCGCACCACCATGACCGTGCGCGGGCTGGACACCCCGGAGATCCGCGCCGAGGTCGAGGCCTTCCTGGCCAAGCGCCAGCAGGGCTGACGGCCGGAAGGGCCGAAGCGGCCGGAGCCGCCCCGCGGGATCTCCCGCGGGGCGGCTCCGCCGTTTCCGGGCGGCGGTGGCACCGGGCCGGCCCCGGGTCGGGGGTGGGGGGCTCAGGAGCGGCGGTGGGTGCCGCGGCGGTGGTGGGCGGCGAAGAGCGCCCCGCCGAGGGGGATCAGGCCGGTGCCGGCGGTCAGGCCGGTCCGGGTACGGACCTTCGGGCGGCCTCGGCCGGGAGGGGCCGTGCGTATGCCACCCGCGGCCGGGTGCGCCGCCCGTCCGGGGCGAGTGTCGTTGCGTCCGCGGCGGCCGTGCGCTGGTCTACTGGCTGCATGTCCCACGTCACGTTCCTTCTCGTGATGGTGATCATCACAGCTCTGGCGTTCGACTTCACCAACGGCTTCCACGACACCGCGAACGCCATGGCGACCTCGATCGCCACCGGCGCACTCCCGCCACGGGTGGCGGTGCTGGTGAGCGCGGTGCTCAACGTGGTCGGCGCGCTCCTGTCGACGGCGGTCGCCAAGACCATCTCCGGGGGCATCGTCGACGACGGCCTGGTCACACTGGGGATGATCTTCGCGGGGCTGGTCGGCGCGATCCTCTGGAACCTGTTCACCTGGCTGCTCGGGCTCCCCTCGAGCTCCTCGCACGCGCTGATCGGCGGGCTGGTCGGCGCCGCCTGGGTCGGCGCCGGGCAGAAGGCCGTGAACTTCGACGAGGTGCTGGAGAAGATCATCATCCCGGCGTTCGCCGCGCCGGTGGTGGCGGGGATCGCCGCGGCGCTGGCCACCTACCTGGCCTACCGGCTCAGCGGACGGGCCGACGAGGAGTCGGTCACCAAGGGCTTCCGGTCCGGGCAGATCGGCTCGGCCTCGCTGGTATCGCTGGCCCACGGCACCAACGACGCCCAGAAGACCATGGGCGTGATCACCCTCAGCCTGATCTCCGCCGGTGCGCTGTCGACCGGCGCCGGGCCGCCGACCTGGGTGATCCTCACCTCGGGCCTGGCGATCGGCCTGGGGACCTACCTCGGCGGCTGGCGCATCATCAGGACGCTCGGCCGGGGGCTCGCGGACATCCACTCGCCCCAGGGCTTCTCCGCCGAGACCGCCTCCGCGACGGTCATCCTGAGCTCCGCCCACCTCGGGTTCGCGCTCTCCACCACCCAGGTCTGCAGCGGCAGCATCATCGGCTCCGGGCTCGGCCGCCGCGGGTCGGAGGTCCGCTGGTCGACGGCCGGCCGGATGGTGATCGCCTGGCTGGTGACGCTGCCCGCGGCCGGCCTGGTCGGCGGCGCCGCCTCCGCGGTCGTGGTGCACGGCGGTACGGCCGGCACGGTGGTGGTGGCGGTGGTCGCCGTGGCCGCGGCCGGGGTGATCTACCTGCTGTCCCGGCGCAGCCCGGTCACCGCCGACAACGTCAACGACTCCCGGACCGTGACGGTCAACCCGCAGCCCGCGGCCGCGGGCAGCTGAGCCGGAAGGAGGCACCGTGGCAGTGCACTGGAGCGCGCTGGGCGAGGTGACCGCCGTCAGCATCGGCGCGACGGTGGCGGTCGCGGTGGTGTTCACCCTGGGGGTGCGGTCGACGCTGGCCTACCAGGACGCCAAGGACGGCGGCCGGACCTCGGCCGCCGCCCTGGCGGGGGCCGCGCTGTGCTTCCTGGCCTGCGCGGCCGCCGTGGCCTACGGGCTGTATCTGATCATCCCGCAGTTCCACGACTGACCCGGCCGGACGGTCCGCCGCCTGACGCGGCCCTAGACGATCAGGCTGAGCGGCATGATCAGGGCGATGGCGACCACCGAGATCACCGTCTCCATCACCGACCAGGACTTGACCGTCTGGCCGACCGTCATCCCGAAGTACTCCTTGACCAGCCAGAAGCCGGCGTCGTTGACGTGCGAGAAGAACAGCGAGCCGGCGCCGATGGCGAGCACCAGCAGGGCCGCGTGGGTGCTGGACATCCCGGCGGCGAGCGGCGCGACGATGCCGGCGGCGGTGATGGTGGCCACCGTGGCGGAGCCGGTGGCCAGCCGGATCAGGACGGCGATCAGCCAGCCGAGCAGCAGGGCGGAGACGTGCCAGCGGCCGGCCCACTGGCTGACCGCCTCGCCGACCCCGACGTCGATCAGGGTCTGCTTGAAGCCGCCGCCCGCGCCGACGATGAAGACGATGCCGGCGATCGGCGCCAGCGACCCCGCCACGGTGGCGGAGATCCGGGCCTTGTCGAAGCCGGCGGCCCGGCCGAGGGTGACCATGCCGAGCAGGGTCGCGGCGAGCAGGGCGACCAGCGGGGAGCCGATGAAGTCGAAGATCCGCTGCGCGGTCGCCTTCGGGTCGTCGACCACCACGTCGACCAGGGCCTTGCCGAGCATCAGGGCGACCGGCAGCAGGATGGTGGCCAGGACGGCGCCGAACCGGGGTGTGTGCTCGGGGCGTTCGGCCTCGGCGGGGGCCTGGGGGGCGGGCACCTCCAGCGGCCCGACCCAGCGTTCGGCGACGCGGGCGAACAGCGGCCCGGCGACCACCAGGGCGGGGACGGCGATCAGCAGGCCGAGCGCCAGGGTGATGCCGAGGTCGGCCTTGAGCGCGTCGACGGCGACCAGCGGGCCGGGGTGCGGGGGTACCAGGCCGTGCAGGACGGACAGGCCGGCCAGCGCGGGGATGCCGATCCGCAGCAGCGGGACGTTGCCGCGCCGCGCGACCAGCAGCACGATCGGCACCAGCAGCACCACGCCGACCTCGAAGAACAGCGGCAGGCCGAGCACCGCCGCGATCAGGGCCATCGCCCAGGGCAGCGCCCGGCGGCCGGAGCGGGCGAGCACGGTGTCCGCGATGATGTTGGCCCCGCCGGAGTCGGCGAGCAGCTTGCCGAGCATCGCGCCGAGGCCGATCAGCAGGCCGACGCCGCTGACGGTGGCGCCGAAGCCGGTGGCGAAGCTGCTGGTCAGCTTGTCGAAGGGGGCGCCGGCCACGGCGGCCAGCAGGCCCGAGCCGAGGGTCAGGGCGAGGAACGGGTGCAGCTTCAGCTTGGTGATCAGCAGCACGATGGCGGCGATGCTGAGCAGCACCGCGATCAGCAGCGTGGTGTCGTCGCCGGTGTGGGGCAGGGCCGGTGGGGCGGCCGCGAGCAGCGCTCTGGTGGTCACGCGAGGTCTCCATTGACGGGCCGCACCAGCTGTGCGGCCATCTCGGCGAGGTCGTGGGGGGCGGGGCCGACGTCCAGGACGGCGCCGCGCTCGTCGGGTCCGAGCGGCTCCAGGGCGGCGTACTGGGAGTCGAGCAGCGAGGCCGGCATGAAGTGGCCGCTGCGGTGGGCGAGGCGGTCCTCGACCAGGCGGTGGTCGCCGCTGAGGTGGAGGAAGAACGCGTCGGGGCAGTGGGCGCGCAGGGTGTCGCGGTAGCGGCGTTTGAGCGCGGAACAGGTGACCACTCCTCCGGTCCCGGCGGCCCGGCGTTCGCCGAGCCAGCCGCCCAGGGCGGTCAGCCAGGGCTGCCGGTCCTGGTCGTCCAGCGGGATGCCGGCCGACATCTTGGCGATGTTGGCCGCCGGGTGGAAGTCGTCGGCCTCCGCGTGGGGCAGGTGGAGGAGGTCGGCCAGCAGCTCGGCGACGGTGGTCTTGCCGACGCCGGAGACGCCCATGACGACGATCACGGGCGGCCGGTTCTCGACGGTGAGAGCCATGGGGTGGTGCTCCTGTTCTGCCTGTTCCGCGGGCAACTGTGACGCAAAGGTATGACTTATTCAAGGGGATGAAACTTAATCGTCATACTTTTACTGGCCGTCGGTGCCGCGGCACTAGGCTGGCCCGATGGAGATCCAGGGCCTGCCGGGCCGACTGCTCGCGGACCTCGGTCCGGCCATCGCCTCGGGGGAGCTCCCGGCCGGTACGGTGCTGCGCGCGGAGGAGCTGGAGGAGCGCTACGGCGTCTCGCGCACGGTGGTCCGGGAGGCGGTGCGGATCCTGGAGTCGATGCGGATGGTCGAGTCCCGGCGGCGGGTCGGCTCGACGGTGCTGCCGCAGCGCGACTGGGACGTCTTCGACCCGCTGGTGATCCGCTGGCGGCTGGCGGGGAGCGGCCGGGCCGCCCAACTGCGTTCGCTCGGCTCGCTGCGGGTCGCGGTCGAACCGGCCGCGGCCGCGCTGGCGGCCCGTCAGGCCGGGGACGACGACCGGCGGGAGCTGAGCGCGCTGGCCGTCGAACTGACCGTCAGCGCCCGCGCCGCCGACCTGGAGACCTTCCTGCGGCACGACATCGCCTTCCACTCGGCGGTGCTGCGGGCCAGCGGGAACGAGATGTTCGCCCACCTGGGCGACACCGTCGGCGCGGTGCTGACCGGCCGGACCGAGCACCACCTGATGCCGCACCAGCCGCGCGAGTACGCGGTGCGGCTGCACCGGGAGGTCGCGGAGGCGATCTGCGCCGGCGATCCGGAATCGGCCGAACGGGCGATGCGCACCATCGTGTTGGGGGCGCTGGAGGAGTTGGACGCGACCCTGGACTGAGCCGGGCGCCCGCCGGACGGGTGGAATGATCCGGTGCGCAGGGGGCAGGCTGGGCCGTGGACGCGCCACCGTCGGTCGTACCGGCGCGCGCCATGCGCCCGCGCGCCCTGCGCGGCGCCAGCCTTGGGGGGTTGCCGAATGTCCGCCGCACGCCGCCGACTCCCGGACGAGGTGCGGTCCGCCGCCGTCCGGGCCGTGCTCTGCGTCGCCTTCACCCTGGTGGCACTGATGGTGGCGGTCCTCGCCTCGTACGCCCGCAGCGGTCTGCTGACGCCCGCCCTGCTGGGCATGGCGCTCGGGGTGTTCGGCTGCGCCTGGTGCCTGCTGGAGATCGTGATCGCCCGTCAGGTCGCCGCCCAGCGGGCGCACGGGCCGCACGCCCAGTCGCCGCTGGCCGGCAGCCGGGAGAAGGCCGGGGCTGGACGGACCACAGCCCGGACACCCCCCAAGGCTGCCAGGAACTGCAGGCCTTCCTGGAG
>NZ_JBEZIR010000159.1:0-17747 GCF_040651175.1 Kitasatospora sp. NPDC048540 | reverse complement strand
GTCGGCCCGGACCCGGGCCGACGCCGCCGGCGTGCCACTCGGTGCGGTGCCGCTCGGCGCCGCGCTACTCGGCGCAGATCGTGCCGACGAACTCCGCCACCCTCCCCTGCGGCATCCCCCGCGCGATGTCGGCCTCGCTGATCATGCCGACCAGCTTGTGCTCGGGGTGGTTGATCACCGGCAGCCGGCGGACCAGGTGCTGCTCCATGACCCGCAGGACCTGCTCGACGTCCTCGTCCTCCTCAACGGTCATCGGCCGGCCGACGGCGAGCTCGACCGCGCGGACGGTGGCCGGGTCACGGCCCTCGGCGACGCACTTGAGCACGATGTCGCGGTCGGTGAGGATGCCCAGCAGCTTCTGGTTCTCCCCGCAGATCGGCAGTGCACCGACCCCCCGGTCCCGCATGATCCGTGCGGCGTCGGCAAGGGTCTCGCTCTCCCCGACGCACTCGGCCCCCGGGTGCATGATCTCTCCGGCTGTGGTCATGGTCCGGCCTCCCGACGTCGCCGTACAGCCCTGTTACTCCATCCTGGGACGGCCCCGCGGCCCACGCCACCGGGCCGGACACCGCCCCCGCCACCGGCCCCGCGCCACTGAGGCGGGTCCGAGGCGGGTCAGCCCTCCGCAGCGTCCGCGGGCCCGCCGGGGATCCGGTCGGCCGCCGACCGCACCGCCTTGAGCACCTGCGCCACCGGCTCCTCCTTCGCCAGGACCGCCGACGGCGGCTCCTCCCGCGCCAGCACCTCCTCGGCGGGCATCTCGGCCGCCAGCACGCCGTCCACGTCCGGCAGCTCCAGCTGCTCGACCGGGCGGATCCGCGGCTCGGGCGCCTGCGGGGGCCCGGCCGGCTTCGGGGTCTGTGCCTGGGCGCGTTCGGTGGAACTCTCCAGGAAGCGCAGCAGCTCGACCGGGAAGGGCAGCACCAGGGTCGAGTTCTTCTCCGCCGCCACCTCCACCACCGTCTGCAGCAGCCGCAGTTGGAGCGCCGCCGGGGTGGCGCTCATGATGGCAGCCGCCTCCGACAGCCGGGCGGAGGCCTGGAACTCGCCGTCCGCGGTGATGATCCGGGCCCGCCGCTCACGCTCCGCCTCGGCCTGCCGGGACATCGAGCGTTTCATCGACTCCGGCAGCGCAACGTCCTTGATCTCCACCCGGTCGATCTGGACGCCCCAGCCCAGCGCCGGGCTGTCCAGCATCAGCTCCAGCCCCTGGTTGATCGGCTCCCGGTTGGCCAGCAGGTCGTCCAGCTCGCTCTTGCCGATGATCGAACGCAGCGAGGTCTGGGCCACCTGGGAGATCGCGAACGCGTAGTCCTGGACGTTGACGGTCGCCTTCACCGGGTCCTCGACCTTGAAGTAGACGACGGCGTCGACCCGCACCGTGACGTTGTCCCGGGTGATGCCCTCCTGGGCGGGCACCGGCATGGTCACGATCTGCACGTTGACCCGCTTCAGCCGGTCCGCCACCGGCATGATCATCACCAGCCCCGGCTCCCGGACCTCGTCCCGCACCCGCCCGAACCGGAACACCACCCCGCGCTGGAACTGCTGCACCGTCCGCAGGCTCAGACCGGCCACCACGGCCAGTACCGCCAGCACCCCCAGAATCAACTCCACAACGAGCATCGCGTCACCTCGGGCAGGACTGCCGGACCCACTGCCAACGCTACTCCGCCGACTCCCCACGGCGGGGGTGCCGCCGAGCCTAGGATCTGGCCATGGAGCAGCGCTGCCCCCACCCCGCCGGATCCGTCCGCTCACTGGCCGAACTCGACGCGCTGGTGACCGGCTGCCGGGCCTGCCCGCGCCTGGTCGAATGGCGGGAGGAGGCGGCCCGCGTCAAACGCAGGTCGTACCAGGACTGGGAGTACTGGGCGCGCCCGATCCCCGGCTTCGGACCGGCGGACGCCCCGCTGGCCCTGGTGGGCCTCGCGCCCGCCGCGCACGGCGGCAACCGGACCGGCCGGATCTTCACCGGCGACCCCTCCGGCGACCTCCTCTACCAGGCGCTGTACGACCTGGGGCTGGCCTCCCAGCCGCACTCCGTGAGCCGCACCGACGGCCTCGAACTGCGCGGCGTACGGATCACCGACCCGGTGCGCTGCGCCCCGCCCGAGAACAAGCCGACGCCGGGCGAGCGGGACACCTGCCGCCCGTGGATCGCCCGTGAGCTGGAGCTGATGCGGCCGACCGTCCGGACGCTGGTGGCCCTGGGCGGCTTCGCCTGGCAGGCGGTCCTCCCGGCGCTGGCCGCGGCCGGCTGGCAGCTGCCCCGGCCCCGGCCGGTGTTCGGGCACGGCGCCCGGATCGTCCTGCCGGCGGCGGACGGGGGCCCGCCGCTGGAGCTGTTCGGCTGCTACCACGTCAGCCCGCGCAACACCTACACCGGCCGCCTCACCCCGCAGATGCTCCGCGACCTGCTGACCACGGCAGCCACCTCCGCGGGCCTGAACCCCGACACACCCCGCCGCTGATGCCACCCACACAGACCGCGGGCGCTTCCAAGCGGGCACTTCAAGGGGCGCGGGGAACGGCGCGAACCGGATGACACGTTGCCGCACCTGCCGCCTCGGCGCGGTCCACTCCGCGCCCCGCGGGGTCCCCGATCCGCCCTGCTAGCCGCCGAGGCCGTGCGGCCGGCGGCGGGCCTTGCGCCAGATCGCCGGGAACTCCTCGCGGGCCCGGTCCGCCGCGGCGAGCTGCCGTCCGTACAGCACGCCGTAGCCGAAGCCGCCGTCGGACAGGTCGCGCAGGGCGTGGCAGGCGACCACGGCGTCCTGGTGGCGGCCGAGCACCTCCTGGAGCGCCTTCATCCGGCGGGTGAAGCGGTCCGCGGCCGGCCCGGCGGTCTCGCCGGTGTAGCGGGCCCGTTTGGCGGCCTTGCGGGCCTCGTGCAGGGCGAGGTCGGTGTCGTCGCCCGGCCCGGCCCGGTCGACGGCCTCGACCCGGCGGGCGGTGCGGCGGTGTTCGCGGCGGACCGCCCGGGCGAGTTCGGGCCCGGCGGGACGGCGGGCGCGGCCGGGCGGCTGCGGACCGGTGGCCGCCGCGGCCAGCCCGGCGAGGGTGACCAGCAGCCCGGCGAACCGGGGACCGTCCACCGCCGCCAGCACCTCCGGGCGGGCCAGTCGGAGCTGCTCGCGCTCCCACTCGACGAGGTCAGCCACCACCTGGTCCCGGCCCGCGTCGGCGGGCAGCTCGCGGGCGTGCGCCAGCAGCCGTTCGCCGAGCACCTCGCAGTCCCTGGCCCGGCCGAGCGCGCCGCCCAGCCAGGCCAGCTCGGCCGCGGCCCCGCGGTCGTCGGGGAGCAGCCGCCGGAACACCCGCAGCGTGCTGCGCAGCCGGCGGCAGGTGATCCGCATCTGGTGCACCGCGTCCGGCTCGTCGGCGCGTACGGCGGTGGCCAGGTCGGCCAGTCGGGCGGTCTGCTCGGCGATCCGGGCGGCGAGGACCGCACCGGCGGTCCGTTCGGCCCGGTCCTCGTGGTGCGGCACGTGGTGCGGCACGGCGGCTCACCCCATCTCCTCGGACCGTCCAGCGTATGTCCGCCGGGCTCAGGGCCGGAGCTGGATCGCCGCCGACAGGGTGTACCCGACCAGCGCCCCGAAGAAGGAGACGGCCGCGACGTGCCGCCCGGTCAGCGGCAGCCCGGCCAGCGCGGGGTAGATCAGGACGGCGAGCCCGGCGCAGACGTCGGCCGCGTACAGGCCGACCGGTGGTAGCACGTGGGTGGTCCTGGCCGCCCAGCCGGTGGCCACCAGGAAGCCGGTGAGCAGGACGAAGCCGGACAGCAGCCCGGAGCCGATGGTGGAGAGCACCGGGTGGGGGTCCGGCGGTGGCTGCCCGTCCTCGGGGGCGGTCCGGAACCGGTGGCCGAGGGCCAGCGCGGTCAGGGCGACGAGCATGGCGACGCCTGCTCCGGCGAAGGCGAACTGGTTCAACTGCGGCTCCGGGGGACGTGGACGGGATGGACGAGGGCGGCGACGGCGGCCGGCAGCAGGACCGTGACCAGCAGGACGGCGGCCCACACCACCGGCTCCAGCCCCGCCGCGGCGGACGGGACGGGCGGGGCGGCCGCGGACGGCGTCGTCGCCACCGCGGTGCCGGCCACCGGGGCCGGGACGGCGGGCCCGGGCGGCGGCGGGCCCGTCCTGGCCACCGCGGACAGCGGGGACGGCGGGGACGGCGACAGCGCGACGGAGGTGGCGGGCCTGGCGGGCGCACCGGCGGTCGACGGGCCGTCCTTCGGCGCGGCGGGGGAGGCCGGAGCGCTCGGTGCCGACGTCGGCCCCGGCGAGGGCGCCGCACTCGACGCGGGCGCACTCGGCACCGGAGCACTCGGCACCGGACTGCCCGGGTCGGACGGGTCGGAGGGGTCGGACGGGCACGGGTCCCGGCCGGGCGGCGGCGACGGCCGGGATGTTCCGGGCAGGTATGGCACGGACCACCCCGGCGGCACCGGGAACGCTGGAAGGACCGGGAACGCGGGAAGGACGGGCAGCAGCACCGGCGGCAACGGCAGGGCCGGCCCCGGGTGGGGTACGAACGGCAGCGGCACACCGGGCAGGTCGTCCATCCGGCGATTGTCGCCAGCGGCGTGGCGCGCCCGGGGCGGTTTGCCCGGCCCGCCACACCCACGGGTGACACCGCTCGAACGGGGCTGCCGCCGCGGGCACGGCACGGGCGGGAGCGGGCACGGCACGGGCGGGAGCGGGCACGGCACGGGCGGGACACGGGTGAGACTCGCCACAGCCACCGCCGCGCGTCCGGTCCGTCCCGCCGGGGCTCCGCGGCCGCGGATTCCGCTCCCTCGGGCCCGCCGGGCGGGCCGGCTGCCGTCAAGTGCCCGGTCCGGGCCCGCCGCAGGCGCCCTCCCGCCCGACCGGGTAGCCGTGACATACTCCGAGACCATGACCGAGAACCAGGCTACGAGGGCCCTGCGGGCCGCGGTGTTCACCGCGCTCGCCGTGCCGCTCGCCGCCCTGGGCCAGGTCCTGCTGACCGGGCGGGCGCTGCCGCTCTCCCTGGTCGCCGCCACCTCGGTGGCCGTCTTCCTGCTCGCGATGGCGCTGTCGGGGACCCGCCGCGGCTTCGTACAGATCTCCGCCGTGCTGGTGCCGGTCGAGCTGCTGCTGAACACCGCCTTCAACCTCGGCCAGGACACCTGTGCCACCGCCGCCCCCGGCCACGGGATGGACCTGCTGGTCTGCGGCGGCGGTTCGGTGGACGGCAGTTCGCTGCTGACCGGCTGGGCCGGCCACTCCGGTGGCTGGGTCAAGCTGCTGGTCCTGCTGGTGCACGTGGCCGTCGCGCTGGCCGCCGCCGCCTGGCTGCGGCTCGGCGACCGGGCGCTGACCGGCGTCGCCGAGGCGCTGCGCGCCGTCCGCGCCCTGCTGCCCGCCCCTTGGCGTGCCCTGCTGACCGGTACCCCGCTGCCCGCCTGCCCCGCCGCGTTGCGGCCGGTCCCGCAGGCCGAGCGGTCGCTGCTGCGCCCCGCGCAGCTGGTCCTCACCCCCGCGCCGCGGCGCGGTCCGCCGGCTCTCGCGCTCGCCGGCTGACGTCTCCTCCCGTCCTCCCGACGGAGGGTCCGGCCGGCCCCGCAGGCCACCCACCCCTCCCGCATGCCCGGCGCGCGTCCGCGCGGCATGCACCAGTCCAGGAGTCGACGGACCATCATGAGCAGCAACCAGCAGCCCCACCTCTCCCCCCGTGACCGCATGAAGCAGGCGAAGCAGCAGGAGGCCCGCAGCGAGGCCCTGCGCCGCCGGGTGATCGTCGCCGTGTCGGTGGTCGGTGCGATCGCCGTGGTCGGCGGCGGCGCCGCGCTGGCGATCGGCACCGCCGGCGGCAGCGGCTCGGACGACACCGCCGCGTCCGCGTCCGGCAGCACCCTGGTCGTCCCAGCCAACGCCTCCGGCCCGGACGGCACCGTCGTGGTGTACGGCAAGGCCGACGCCCCGCACACGCTGAAGGTGTACGAGGACTTCCGCTGCCCGATCTGCAAGAACTTCGAGGCCTCGGCGGGCAGCACCGTGCAGCAGCTGGCCGACGACGGCCAGTACAAGATCGAGTACCACCTGGCCGCGTTCCTGGACAGCAACCTGGGCGGCAAGGGCTCCCGGACCGCGCTGGCGGCGGCCGGTGCGGCGCTGAACGAGGGCGTCGACAAGTTCAAGCAGTTCCACGACGTGCTGTACGCCAACCAGCCGGACGAGCGCGAGGACGGTTTCGGCGACGTCAACCGGATCCTCGACCTGGCCGGCCAGGTGCCGGGCCTGAAGACCGAGGCGTTCACCAAGGCCGTCACCGAGGGCACCTACCGGCCGTGGGCGGCCAAGGTGGCGAGCGCGTTCAACAACAGCGGGGTGCAGGGCACCCCGACCGTCCAGCTGGACGGCAAGCAGCTGAACATCTTCGGCCAGAGCGGACCGCTGAACGGCGAGCAGTTCAAGGCGCTGGTCAAGCAGTCGATCGGCGGGTGACCCGATGACCGCCCCCGTCCCGCCCGCCTCGGCGGCCGCGCCGGTCCCGGCCGGCGCCGCCGCACCGGTCGGCGCGAGCCGCCGGTTCGGCTGGCTGCTGCTGATCGGCGGCCTGCTGGGCCTCGCCGCCTCCGCCGTGCTGACCGTCGACAAGATCCGTCTGCTGAAGGATCCGTCCTACCGGCCCAGCTGCAACATCAACCCGATCATCAGCTGCGGCTCGATCATGCGCACCGAGCAGGCGGAGGCCTTCGGCTTCCCCAACTCGCTGATCGGCCTGGCCGCCTTCGGCGCCGTCGTGGCGGTCGGTGCGGGCCTGCTGGCGGGGGCGGCCTACCGCCGCTGGTTCTGGCTGGGCCTGCAGGCCGGGACGCTGTTCGGGCTCGGCTTCGTGGTCTGGCTGATCGACCAGGCGCTGTACGAGATCGGTGCGCTCTGCCCGTACTGCATGGTGGTCTGGGCCGTGGTGCTGCCGCTGTTCTGGTACACCACCCTGCACAACCTGCGCACCGGCGTGCTGCCCGCACCCCGCTGGTGGCCCGCGGTCGCCCGGTGGCACTGGGTGGTCCCGGCGCTCTGGTACCTCGGGATCGCACTGCTGGTGCTGAACCGGTTCTGGTACTACTGGCGCACGCTGATCTGATGTAGCCCGGCCGACGGCTCCCACCTGCGACTTTCCGGGTGGGAGCCGTCGGCCGTCCGCCGCTGGGCCGGCTACGGGCCGTCCGGACGATCGGCCGGACTCCCGTGGAGCGCATCGACGGCCCGACGGGTCCGTCGGGGCTGCTCGGCATGAGGTGCGGGCAGGCGCCTTGACGTTCTCGGGCGCCGACCCGGGCGGTCCGCTGCAGGTGATCCAGCCACACGCGGCACCCCTTCCGTCATTGGCGGAGCTGCACGAGCCGCTGCCGCAGCCTGTCCCCGTGGCGACTGCCGGGGAGCCGACGTGTTCGCTCCACTCCGGCGCAGCAGCTCGGTGCCCCTGCGCGCCGAGCAGGGCGGTATCGCGGCCGTAGCCGCCCGATGGCGCGGCTCGCCCGGGCCGTGCCGCCCGGGCCCTGACTCCCGTGCGCGGGGCCGTCGTTGCGGCCCGGCGGGTCTGCCCGGGGGCGCCCTGCGGCGATACGCGCGCGCTATCGGCACCTCCTAACGTCTCGAACGGATCTCGGGCCCCGGCGCGGGCCCGACGACGCCACCCCCTTGCCCGACACCGGGACGGGGCCGGAGCCGATCCTCCACCGAGCCGGAAGGAACCACCGCATGGCATCCGTCATCACGACCCGCAACGCCGCATTCCGACTGCTCACGGCCGCCGCCGTCCTGAGCGGCCTGGTGTTGAGCGCCGCACAGGCCAGCGCGGCAGCCCCACCGTCCCAGAGCGAGGCATCGGCGGCCACCGCTGCCGCGCTGCCCGTGGTGGACATGGAAGCCACCGTCCTGGCTGCCCAGATCGACCCCCGACGCCCCGACAGCACGCTGACCCCGGGGGCCAAGGACTCGGTCCTGGCCGTCGAGCGTGCTCTGCAGGCCCGTAACCTCCTCGACGCCCGCTGGGTGGACGGGTACTTCGGCACCACCACCATCGCCGCCTACGCCGCCTTCCAGCGCTCCCTCGGCTACACCGGCCTGGACGCCAACGGACTGCCCGGCGCCTCCTCCCTCGCCGCACTGGGGCAGGGCCGATTCACCGTCACCCACCAGATCGGACCCGGCGCGAAGCTGCAGCGCGACGGATACACCGTCGACACCCGCACCCAGAACATGCTCACCGAGGCCGAGCGCCTCCTGGGCTTCCGCCTCACCCTCGCGCAGGGCTCCTACAACCCCGGCGGCGATCCCACCTCCGCCGGCACCCACGACGGTGGTGGCGTCGTGGACATCAACATCGACGGCATGTCCAGCAGCACCCGGACCGCCGTCGCCCGGGCACTGCGCCAGGTCGGATTCGCCGCCTGGGTCCGCGACCCCAGCCAGGGCGACTGGCCGTGGCACATCCACGCCGCAGCGATCAGCGACACCGATCTGTCCAGCCAGGCCCAGAACCAGACCGGTGACTACTACCTCGGCCTCAACGGCCTGGCCAACCACGGCGCCGACGACGGCCCCCGCATCCCCATCCAGACCTGGGAGCAGTACCAGCGCACCCACTGACCGCGCACACGCTCCACCCGAGCACGACCGATGCACCCGTCGGTGACACGTCACGAAAAGAACGAAGACCAATGAAGAACATACGCACCACGCTCACCGTCGCCGGCACCGCCCTGGCCATGGCCGTTCCCCTCATCGCCACCACCTCCACCCCCGCCTTCGCCGCCTCCCGTGACGGGGTCTGCGACGCCGGCGAGTTCTGCTACTACTACAACAGCGACGAGGCCGGCTCGATCTCCGACTTCACCGGCTCCGTCAGCGACCTCGGGGCCACCCAGCCGACCTGCTACGACTTCAAGAGCGCCGGCGCCGGCCAGGGCATCTGCGTCAAGAACAACGCCGCCTCGGTGTGGAACCGCACCGGGCAGACCGTCCGCGTCTACGTCAACAGCGGCTACGGCGGCGCCGGCCAGGACTTCGCCCCCGGCGCCAAGGGCAACCTCAACTCCACCCTGAAGAACAACGAGGCGTCTCACCAGTTCCTCAGCGGCGGCGGCACCGGCGGCAACCAGAGCCCCGCCGACGACTTCGACCACGGCACCCGCGGCTTCGCCGCCGACAACTGCACCGCCTTCGCGGCGTACCGCATCGCCAGCCGTCTCGGCGTCCCGAACTTCAGCAACTCCTACGGCGGCACCACCTGGGGCAACGCCGGCACGTGGGACGACGCCGCCCGCCGCGTCGGCGTCACCGTCAACACCACCCCCACCGTCGGCGCCATCGCCGTCAACGACGTCCACAAGGTCGGCCACGTCGCCTACGTCAACGCCGTCTACTCCGACGGCTCCTTCGACGTCGAGGAATACAACTGGAACAACCCCCTCGACTACGGCACCCGCAGCCACGTCCACGTCAGCAGCGCACAGTCCGACTTCCAGTGGATGCTCCACTTCTGACCAACCACCGGCACGCCGGAGCCACAGCGGTACACAACGAAAGCCCCGTCGGGCGGGTGACCTGCCAAGTCACCTTCGTCCGACGGGGCTTCGACGTGCCGCCGTCCGGCCGACGACAGCTCCGCAACGCCCCGGCGGGCGGACGGCTCGGAGTATGCGGCGGCCGAGGCCACCGCCCCCCACGCCCGAGCGGTCAGTGCGCGATGGTGTAGGAGTCGCCATGGATGGTCCAGCGCAGCGGGGTGGCGAGGGCCAGGTTGCCGGCCTTCAGGAAGGCGGACTGGACGGAGTCGACCCGGTCGGTGTCGTGCTGCGCGGCGGCCATCACCGACCGGCGGGCGCTGAGGAAGGCGGTCAGGTACGCGGTCTCGTCGCCGCCCTGGGACGGTGGCCGGGCCTTCGCCAGCGCGGCCGCGCGGATCCCGCCGAAGCTGCGCGGTCCGGTGCCCGGGCCGTGCATCACCAGCGCGTCGTAGTAGGCGAACTGCCCGAGTGCGTGCAGGCCGTCCGCCTTGGCCTGGCGGACCGCGGGGTCGAAGTAGACGCGGTCGCGCTCCTCGTCCTGGGCCCGCTGGAAGGCGGGGTCCTGGGCGGCGGCCCGCCAGTCGTCGGTGAAGGTGGGGTCGAGGCCCTCGTGCGAGTCGGTGCCGTCGACCTGCTGGAGTGCGGGCAGGTAGCGGACCAGGCGGTTGCCGGGGTTCAGCGTCTGGTAGTGCCTGACCAGCTGGAGCATGTCGTCGGTGGCCGAGGTGAAGCCGATGAGGCCGCCGGTGTAGCCGCGGCCGTCCTGGATGTCCTCGATGTACTTGTACTGGGCCCGCCAGTCGAGCGAGGAGTTCTCGGCGCTGGAGACCAACTGCTGGGCGATGTCCTTCATCCGCGGGCTGTCCAGGCCCGGGCTCGCGCTCAGCGCGGCCGCGGCGGCGGCCGAGGGGCCGGCGGTGCCGCTGACCGAGGCGGACGGGCTCGGCGAGGGCGTGGCGGTGACGCTCGGGCCGGCCAGTGCGGAGATCTCGCCCTGGTCCACGGACCCGGCCGGGTCGGTGGCGGGGACCGGCGC
The DNA here is from genome assembly GCF_040651175.1 of Kitasatospora sp. NPDC048540. Classification (NCBI taxonomy): domain Bacteria; kingdom Bacillati; phylum Actinomycetota; class Actinomycetes; order Kitasatosporales; family Streptomycetaceae; genus Kitasatospora; species Kitasatospora sp. NPDC048540. The sequence goes on along the minus strand of NZ_JBEZIR010000159.1, from coordinate 7,161 downwards.
GGGCCGCGCGACGGCGGCGTCACGGGGGCGCGAACCGCCGCCGAGGGCGGCCCCCGTCGCCGTGGCCGCCGCGGCGACGATCAGCAGGGCCACCGCGAGCCGCCGCGGTCTGCGGGTTCTCCGCGCTCTCCTCGTCCCCGATGTTCTCGATGTCCCCGATACTCTTGATGTCCCCCGAGTCCCCCGCACGGCACGCCTGTGGCCCATGGCGCATGCTCTCCGAATCGTGGACGTCGACAACCGGCGAGCAGTCTACTGATGCTTTTCGGCCGATCGCCCACGGCACCGGCGCGGGCGATCGGCTCCTGCGGCGGAGACCGAGACCCTCGCCGTCCTCGGCCTGCTGCACCTGGAGTCGGGCCGCCACACCCGGGGCTCGACCCACTCCCGACGGGCCCTCGCACCGGCCGAACGGCTCGGGGACCCCGGCAGCCGGACCAACGCCCGCCACGGCCTCGGGGAGACCCTGGCCGCCCTGGGCCAGGCCGGGCAGGCCCTCGCGCACCACCGCACCGCGCTGGACCGGGCCGGCCTGAGACCTGAGACCTCCGGTCCCCCGACCCCGGCCCCACCGGGCCCCCGTCCGGGAGCGCGAACCGGGACGTCAAACCGTTTGCAAGGATCCGCCAAGAACGCTGGGGAAGGCTGCGTCGTGTTCCGCGCGGCCGCCCGGACGCGGCCCGCGAACCGGGCGGCGTCCGGGCGGCCGTGGCGGGTGCCCGGACGCCGGGCACCCGCACGTCTACCACTCTCGTACGGAGATCCCTATGCGGCAGCGCCCGAAACTCGTCCTGGTCGGTCAGTTCTCCGCTCTTCCCTGGGTGTTCGAGGCCGCGGAGCGGGCGGGCGCCGACCTGATCCTGGTCCCCCGGGGGGACGACGACGCCGAGCGGGCCCGCAAGGCCGCCGGGGTGGTCGAACTCCTGCCGCTGGACGTCGACGGGGATCCGGACGCCGCGCTGGCCGCCCTGGTGGAGCGGTTCGGCCGCGAGCCGTTCGACGGGATCATGGCGGGCAACGAGAAGGCCGTCCCCTTCGTCGCCAGGGCCGCCCGGGTGCTCGGGCTCACCGGGCTGACCGAGGAGGCGGCGGACGTGGTCAGGGACAAGCGGAGCATGCGCCGGCTGCTGCGCGCGGCCGGCCTCGCGGTCCCCGGGTTCGTCGCCGTCGGCCACCCGGACGACTGGGCGGACGCGGCGGGGCTGCGCTTCCCGGTCGTGGTCAAGCCGGCCAACGGCTACTCCAGCCTCGGGGTGATCCGGGTCGACTCCGCGGCGGAGCTGGAGCGGGCGGTGCGCACCACCTGGGCGCTGTGCCACGCCCACCTCGGTTACGACGGCGGAGCGGCCGACGGCGAACCGGCGGACGGCTGGGGGGTGCTGGTCGAGGAGTACCTGGACGGTCCCGAGATCTCCGCCGAGTCGCTGGTGCACCGCGGACGGGTCCGGGTCTGCGCGATCAGCTACAAGGGAGAGCTGAGCGGACCGTACTTCGAGGAGACCACGCTGCGGGCCCCCGCCCAGCTCCCGGCCGACGTGCTGGCCGCCGTCGAACGCGAGGTGGTCGGCGCGCACCACGCCTTCGGCATCACCGAGGGCACCACCCACACCGAGCTGCGGCTGGTCTCGGGCACCCGGCCGGTGCTGCTGGAGATGGGGGCGCGGATCGGCGGCGGCGGGTTCATGCACCACCTGGTGCACGTGAGCAGCGGGATCGACCTCGCGGCGGAGGCGGTCCGCATCCACCTCGGCCGGGAGCCCGAGTGCTGGACCCGCGAGCCGGTGGGCACCGGCCACGCGGCGGCCTACCTGGTGCCGGTCGGCGGCGGCGGCCGGATCGTCCGGGTGCACGGCCTGGACGAGGTGCGCGAGGAGCCCTGCGTGGACCACGTGGCGCAGACCGTCGGCCCCGGCGCGCTGCTGCGGCCGTACCCGGACTGGTCCGGCTACCCGGCGATCGTGCTCTCGCAGCACGCCTCGGACGCCGCGGCGGTGGAGTTCCGTGACCATCTCTCACGGACGCTCAGGGTCGAGTACGAAGCCCGGAGCTGACGTGCCGGCCCGGCCGGCCGGGGCGCCGTGGGGGCTTCCCGGCCCGTTCTGGTGGCTCTGGGGCGGGACGCTGGTCACCTCCGCGGGCGGCTTCGTGGTGCCGTTCATGGCGATCTACCTCACCACGGTGCGCGGCTACTCGGTCTTCTTCACCGGTCTGACCCTGACCGTCTTCGGGGTGGGCAGCGGGATCGCCTCGCTGTTCGGCGGCATCCTGGCGGACCGCGTCGGGCGGCGGGCGGTGCTGCTGGCCAGTGAGGTCCTCACCGTCACCGGCATGCTGGGGCTCGGCCTGACCCAGGGCCGGGCGCCGGTCCTGCTGTTCACCCTGACGGTGGGGGTGGGCCTGAACGCCACCCGCCCGGCACGGGCAGCGGCCGTCGCGGACCTGGTCGCACCGGCGGACCTGCCACGGGCGTACGCGCTGATCTACTGGGCGACCAACCTGGGCTTCTCCGCGGCCGCCGTGACGGCGGGCCTCGCGGCCTCCCACGGCTTCCTGCTGCTGTTCCTGGTCAACGCACTGGCCAACCTCCTCGCCGGGGTCGTGGTCTACCTGCGGGTGCCGGAGACCAGGCCGCCGCCGGGCCCCGGCCGGGCGGCGGACGCGGCCGCGCCCGCGGGGGCGGTGGCCCGGTCGCCGGCGTTCCTGGTGCTGCTGGGCACGGTGCTGCTGCTGGGGCTGCTCTTCCAGCAGCCGCTGGTGGTGCTGCCGTTGGCGATGACGGCGGACGGGCTGTCGCCCGCCGACTACGGTACGGCGATGATGATGAACGGCCTGGTCATCGCGGTGCTCCAGCTCCCGCTGACCCGGCTGGCGGGGCGGCTTCGGCCGGAGTACGCGCTGGCTGCCGCGACCCTGGTGACCGGCCTCGGGATGGGGCTGACCGCCGCCGTGCACGGCGTCGCCGGGTACGGGGCGAGCGTCGTGCTGTGGAGCCTCGGCGAGATCGTGGTCTGGCCGACCTGCATGGCGCTGGTGGCGGCGCTGTCCCCGCCGGACCGTCAGGGCGGGTACCAGGGCTGGTTCCTGTCGACCTGGAGCCTGTCGGTGGCGCTGGCGCCGGTGCTCAGCGGCCGGGTGGTCGAGTCGTCCGGTACCGCGCCGGTGTGGGGCGCCTGCCTGTGCCTGGCCGTGGTCTGCGCCGGTGGCCAGCTGCTGCTGGCCCGGCTGCGCGGGGACCGCCGGGCCGAGCCGGTGCCCGGCCGGGAGGAGGCCGCCACGGTCCCCTGATCCGGCGCTCCCCGTCCCCGCCGTCCCCGCCGCGCCGTTGCCGCGACGGCCCGGCGGTCACTCCCGTGCCCGCGCGCGGCGCTGCGGCGCGGCCCTGTTCCTGTCACCTTGCGTAGCCGTCTGCGCGGACCGACATCCCTGTCCGATGGCGGGTGTTATGACCCCCCTCGTCCGGGGTAGCCTGGCAGCGTTCATGATTCACATGACAGTGACATGACCAGCCATGTGCTGCTCCGCCGCTTCCCACGCACGCGGATCACGGCTGGTCGCGCCAAGGGAGGCACCACCATTTCCGCCGCACGCCGTCCTCGCCGCGCCACACCCAGACGCCTGGCCTGAAAGCGCCCGGCCAGCACACCCGTCGACGGCTCCCGCGCCCTCCCCAGCCCCCCAGCACCGCCGGCCCAGCAACCGTCGGTGACGGCAGGGAGCGGCCACCACACGGGACCGACGACCCTCCGAGGCCCCCGCCGTCCGCACCCCCGTACGGCGGGCCGTCGCGACATCCCCGGCCGTGTCCGGACATTACCTGAATCACGCCGTGACGCGGGCTCACCCCTGCGGCCACCGCGGATGCACCAGCTGTCTTGCTTGACGGGATGGGATGAGATGAGCCAAGTTGACCACGCCGCTGCCGATCTCGCCTTACGGAGCCCCGCGCCGATCCGGGTGCTGGGACAGATGTCGGTGCAGGCCGGCCGACGAGAGCTGGACCTGGGCCCACCGAGGCAACGGGCGCTGCTGGCCCTCCTGCTGATCAACGCGGGCCGGGTGGTGTCGGTCTCCGGGATCGTCAGCGCCATCTGGGGCTCCTCACCGCCCCAGGCGGTGGTCGGCACCCTCCAGTCGTACGTCTCGCGGCTGCGCAAGGCGATCGACAGCCACGCCCCCGTACCGCCCAAGGGCCGCCTGCTGGCCCTGCGTTACCAGGCGCCCGGCTACGTCCTGGAGGTCGACCGGGACTGCATCGACGCCAGCAGGTTCCAGTCCGCCGTCGAGTGCGGCCGCGAGCAGTTCGCCCGCGGCGACCTGGCCGCGGCCCGGAGCACCGCCGGCGACGCCCTGGGCCTGTGGCACGGCACCCCGTACGGGGAGCTGGCCGCCTACGACTTCGCCCAGCTGGAGTCCGCCCGGCTCGAACAGCTGCGCCTGGTCGGCCTGCAGACCTGGGCCGATGCGTGCCTGGGCCTCGGCCGCTACGACGAGGTGGTGCGCGAACTCGACGACGAGGTCCGGCGCAACCCGATGCTGGAACGCCTCGGCTGCCAGCTGATGCTGGCGCAGTACCACTGCGGCCAGCCCGCCGAGGCGCTGCTGACCTTCGAACGGATCCGGGCCCACCTCGCCGAGGAGCTCGGCGCCGACACCAGCAAGGAGCTCCAGGAACTGCACGGCGCGATCCTTCGCCAGGACCTGGTCCACGCGGGCCGGCCCGCCGCTGCCCCGGCCACACCGCGCCCCCGCCTCACCGTGGTGGCCGACGTCGACGACCTGCGGCCGCCCGCCCCGGCGCCCCAACCGCCGCACCTCGTACCGGCACAGGCACCGGCACCGGGATCGGCACCGGCCGGGCCGGCCCGACACCTGGTCGGCCGCGCCCGCGAACTGGAGACCCTGCGCACCCTCACCGGGCCCGGACGCCGCGGCCGCACCGTCCTGGTGATCGGCGAACAGGGCGTCGGCAAGACCCGGCTGCTCCAGGAGCTGGAGAGCGGACTGCCGGCCGCGGGCATGGACGCCGTCTGGGCGCACTGCGCCGCCGGCCCCGAACTCCCGGACTACTGGCTGTGGAAACGGGTCGTCCGCAAGCTCCGCCGCACCAGGTCCCACGAACTGGGCTCGCTGCCCGAACCGGTCCTGGACGCGCTCGGCCTGCTGCGCCCGGACCGCTCCCCCGGCCTCGGCGGCGCCGAGACACCGCTCTCCCCCGCCCAGCACCTGGCCTTCCAGGACGCCGTCTGCCAGGCGCTGCTGACGGCCGCCCGCCGCCCGCTCGCGCTGTTCCTGGAGGACCTGCACCTCGCCGACACCCGCACGCTGGCCCTGCTGCAGCTGCTCACCAAGGAGATCCGCGACACCGACCTGCTGGTGGTGGCGACCGTCCGGGAGCACCGGCTCGCGCTGCGCCCCGAACTCCAGAGCGCGGTGGCCGACCTGCTCCAGGAGGTCGCCGCCGAGCACATGCACCTGAACGTGCTCTCGCTCGCCGAGACCAGGGCGCTGATCGACCGGACCGACGGCGAGCCGCTCTCCTGGGACCTGGTGTCGGCCGCGCACCGCGCCACCGGCGGCAACCCGTACCTGCTCACCAAGTTGCGGCCGTCGGCCGGCGCCGCCGCCGACCCCGCCGAGCTGACCGCCGCGATCTCCGTCGACCTGCGGCTGGTGCTCCGCTCGCGCCTGGCCGAGTGCCCGGCGGGCGTCGCCCGGGTGCTGCAGACCTGCGCGGTGATCGGCCCGGCCGTGGACCGCCGGCTGCTCACCGACGTGCTGGCCGGGCTCGGCGAACCGCCGGGCCTGGTCAACGAGGCACTGCACAGCGGACTTCTGACCCCGGACCCGGTCGACCCGCACGGCTTCCGGTTCGCCCAGGGCCTGGTACGGGACATGCTGCTCGCGGACCTCGACCCGGTCCACCGCGCCCGGCTGCACCACCGGGTGGCGGGCGCGCTGGCCGACGGTGCGGTCGGCACGGCCCGCACCGACTGCGCCGGGACCATCGCCCACCACTGCGGCCGGGCCGCGCAGGAACTCGACCTGCGCGAGGCGGTGCAGCCCCTGGTCGGCCTCGGCGACCTCGCCGAGCGCCGGCTGCTGCACTCCGAGGCGTACGCCTGGCTGTCGCACGCCATCGACGTCCTGCGCGGCCAGCCCAGGGACCGGTCCGTCGCGGCCGAACTGGAGCTGCAGAAGCGGGTCGTCTGGCTGCTGTCGATGACCCTCGGGTACGGATCGCCGGCGGTCGCGGACGCCTGCACCCGGGCGGAGGTGCTGCAGAAGACCCTCGACAACACCCGGCCGACCGCACTGCTGGCCTCCCGGGTGATCATGCACCTGGCCGACGGCGACCTCGCCCGGGTGTCCGAACTGGTCGCCCTGCTGGAGGAGTTGGCCGAGCACGGCGGAGGCACCGAGGCCCGGACCGCCGCCTGCTACGGCAAGGGGGTGCTGCGGTACACCGCCGGCCGGCTGCCGGAGGCCGTCGCCGAACTGGAGTGCGGTCTCCCGCTGGTCGACGCGCAGGGCGAGAAGGAGCGGCCGGACCGCTTCATGGGTCTGTCCCGCAGCGACCCCAGGATCAACTACCGGGTCCACCTGGCCGTCAGCCACGTCCTGCTCGGCGACCGGGCGGCCGCCGAACGCTACCGCGAGGAGCTGCTGCAGCTGTCCGAGTCGGACAGCTGCGACCGCCCGTGGGACCGTGCCTTCGCGCTCTACGCCGACGCGCTGCTGGCGGTGCTCGACGGGGACGTGGAGCGGGCCTGGCAGGCCAGCACCGCCGGGGTCGACCTGACCGTGCGCTGCCAGCTCAGCCACTGGCAGTACATGCTCGCGGTCCTGCTCGGCTGGACCGAGGTGCACCGCGGCCGCAGCGGCAGCGGGCTGCGGCGGATGCGCTGGGCGCTGGACGCGGCGTCCCGCTCCGGCACGGTGTTCCGGCGGGCGCTGCACCTGGGTCTGCTGGCCGAGGCGGAGCAGCACGCCGGGATGGCGGAGCAGGCCCGTACCACGGTGGCGGCCATGGCCGACGAGATCGAGCTGCGGGGCGAGGACGTGCTGCGGCGCCCGCAGTGGCCGTTCGCCGCGCTGCTCGCCGGGGTGCGGTAGGGCGCGGCGGCACGCGCACCTGCTGGCCGTGATGACCGGCGACGGCCG
>NZ_JBEZIR010000158.1:0-17929 GCF_040651175.1 Kitasatospora sp. NPDC048540 | reverse complement strand
AGGCCCGGCTGGCCGTCCGGTACGGGGGCACCGAGGTCGTCGAGAACGGCGGCCCGGTAGCCGGGCACCGGGCGGCCGGTGGCGCCGGGGCGGATCTCGCCGTCGGCGGCGGAGATGAAGACGTGCAGCAGTTCGGTGGCGCCGATGCCGTCGATCAGCCGCAGCCCGGTGGCCCGGTGGAAAGCGTCCCAGACGGCCGTCGGCAGCGGTTCGCCCGCCGAGACGCAGCGCCGCAGGCCGCTCAGGCGGTCCGCCAGGCCGGCCGCGAGGATCGCCCGGTAGGCGGTCGGTGCGGTGAACAGCACGCTCACCCCGTGTGCGGCGACCGCCTCGGCCAGCTGCTCGGGGGTGGCCTGCTCCAGCAGCAGCGTGGCCGCGCCCGCCCGCAGTGGGAACACCACCAGCCCGCCGAGGCCGAAGGTGAAGCCGAGCGGCGGGGTGCCCGCGAAGAGGTCGTCGGGGCCGGGCCGCAGGATGTGCCGGGAGAAGGTGTCGGCGTTGGCCAGCACGTCGCGGTGGAAGTGCAGGGTGGCCTTGGGCCGGCCGGTGGTCCCGGAGGTGAAGGCGATCAGGGCTACGTCGTCGGCGGCGGTGTCGACGGCGGTGAAGCGCCCGCTCTTGGCGGCGCAGCGCGCGGTCAGGTCGTCCGCGCCGTCGCCGCCGTACGGCACGACGACGAGATCCGCCATCGCGGCCTTCTCGGCGGGCCCGAGGAAGCGGTGGTCGCACAGCGCCACGGCCGGCGAGCCGATCCCGCACAGGGCGTCGAGCTCGGCGGCCCTCAGCAGCGGCATCGTCGTCACCGCGACGCCGCCGGCTTTCAGTACGCCGAGCCAACTCGCGACCAGCCAGGGATTGTTGGGCCCGCGAAGGAGGACCCGGTTGCCCGGCACCAGCCCGAGGTCCTCGGTGAGCACCTGGGCGACCTGGCCTGAGCGGAGGCGCAGCTCGCCGTAGCTCCACTCCTCGGTGGGGGTGAGCAGGCAGCGGCGGTCCGGGCCCCACCGGTCGACGGCGCCGTCGATCAGGACCTGCGCGCAGTTGAGGCGTTGCGGGTACTGGAGCTCCGGCAGGTCGAGGAGCAGTTCCGGCCACTGGTCGGGCGGAGGGAGGCGGTCGCGGCAGAATGTGTCGACATGGGCGGAAGGGGCGAGCTCCATGGGCGTCACCTCATTCGGTCGGCTGGGAGTGAGCCCAAGTATGGCGTTGCCGTGACGGCAGTCAAGGGTTCGACATATCTTCCGTGGTCGGGCTGCCCTCGGGCCTGCCAACGCCCGAGGCCGATTCCAACGGTCCACGGGCGGGCGGAGGTTGGGGCGCGGTCGGCGCCGGGGCGTGCGGCGCGGGGGCCGGGCCGGAGGTCCGCGAAACGGGTCTGGTCGGCGCCGGTTACACGTGTTACCGTGCTGACGCGCGGTGCGAGTTCCACGCACCGACCGGTCCGGCCCCCCTCGGCCGGAACCCGGTCCTTCCCGCCTCCCCACTCCCCCACCACCCCGAGGAGCCGCCATGTCCGAGCTGTCGCAGGAACCGGATTCCGGCTGGCCGCCGCCACCGTTCGTCCCGCCACCGTCGCCGCGCCGCGCGGCCGACGGTGTCCTCACCTACGAGGCGGTCACCTACGCCAGGACCTTCGGCTACCGGCCGCGCCTGCTCGACGTCCACGTCCCGCCGGCCGGTGCGCCCGTTCCTGCGGTCGTGTGGATCCACGGCGGCGGCTGGATGGACGGCGACCGGCGCTTCCCGCCGCCGACCGTCCCCGTCGACCTGCTGTTCGGCTCGATCCTGGGGGCCGGTCTGGCGGTCGTCACCATCGACTACCGGCACAGCCTGGAGGCGCCGTTCCCGGCGCAGTTGCACGACGTCAAGGCCGCGATCCGCTACGTGCGGCGGTTCGCCGACCGGCTGGGGATCGACGCTGCGCGGATCGGCGTGTTCGGGGAGTCCGCCGGCGGCCACCTGGCCGCCATGGCGGCCCTCACGGGCACCGGCGCCGACCCGAGCAGCGACCCCGGCAGCGGCAGCACCGGTACGGACGGCCAGCTCGAGGGGGACGAGGGCGTCGGCCGGGGGGACACCACCGTACGGTGCGCCGTGGACTGGTACGGGGTGTCCGACATCGTCGCTGCCGCGTCGGCCGTCCCCGCGCTCGCCCTCGCGGGCGGCGCGGGCGGCGCGGGGCCGGAGCTGCCAGGGGTGGGCGATCCGTACACCGCGCTGCTCGGCGCCTCGCCCGCCGACCGGCCCGACCTGGCCGCGGCGGCCAGTCCGGTCGGTCGAGTGCCGTCGGCCGTCCCGCCGTTCCTGCTGGTGCACGGCACCGCGGACCGGCTGGTGCCGTACAGCCAGAGCGAACGGCTGGCCGAGCACCTGACCGGGCACGGCGGCGCCGTCGAGCTGGTGCCCGTACACGGCGCCGACCACATCTTCCTCGGCTCCGAGGAGATCCCCTCCATCGTCGCGCGGAGCGTGGACTTCCTCGCCCGCCACCTCACCGCGGCCGGCTGACGGGTCGCACGACCGGTGGCGGCCGGTGGCGGGTCGGCGGGCCCGCCACCGGCCGCCACTGCCTCCCGCGGGTCAGTCCGTCACGAGCGCCATGACGAAGCCGTCGTACCCCTTGGAGCCGACCGTCTGGACTGCGGTCGCGGTCAACCGGGGGTGCCGGGCGATGAGTTCGGTGAAGCGGCGGACGCCCTGCACCCGGGGGTCCGGGCTGGCCGGGTCGGTGACGGCGCCGTCGCGGACCACGTTGTCGCCGATGATGACGCTGCCGGGCCGGGTCAGCCTGAGCGCCCAGTCCAGGTAGTCGGGGTTCGAGGGCTTGTCGGCATCGATGAAGACCAGGTCGAACGGCGCGCCGTCGTCACCGGTCAGCCGCGGCAGGGTGTCGAGTGCCGCTCCGAGCCGGATGTCGACGACGTGCGCGAGGCCGGCCCGGGCGATGTTGGCGGCGGCCACGGCCGCACACTCCTCGTCGGCCTCCAGGCTGATCAGCCGTCCGCCGGCCGGCAGGGCGCGGGCGAGCCAGATGGTGCTGTAGCCGCCGAGGGTGCCGATCTCCAGGATGCTGCGGGCGCCCCGGACACGCGCCAGCAGGTTCAGCAGCTTGCCCTGGTTGGGGGCGACCTGGTGCGGCGGGAGACCGGCGTCCCCGCTGTCGCCGACCGCGGCCAGCAGGGCGTCGTCCTCCTCGACCAGCAGACCGTTGAAGTAGTCGTCGACGTCGTTCCAGGTGCGCTGCGACACAGTGGGTTCCCTTTCGATACTCACCAGGTTTCGATCAGGAACCTACTATGGGAGGCAGGTGACCCGCCCACCCGACCCCCGGAGCGAGAGATGACCGCACGACGTGAGGCCGACGACTGCGGCATCGCACAGGCCGCGGCCGTGGTGGGCGACTGGTGGACACTGCTCGTCCTGCGCGAGGTGGCCCGCGGCCACCACCGCTTCGACCGGCTCGCGGACGAGCTCGGCGTGTCCCGCAAGGTCCTCGCCGAGCGGCTGCGCAGCCTGACCGAGAACCACGTGCTGGAGCGGCGCCGCTACCAGGACCGCCCGCCGCGCTACGACTACCTGCTCACCGAGCAGGGCCGCGGGCTGCTCCCGGTCCTGGTCTCGATGCAGGACTGGGCCGACCGCTGGCTCCTCGGCGACGGCACGCTGACCGGCGGCGCGCCGGAGCAGGGCGCGGAGGCCCGCCGGGTCCGGGCCCTGGTCGGCGAGCCGGTGCCCGAGGGACTCGTCCTCCCCGGGACCGACGGCCTCGGGCACGACCCGGTGTCCGCCGGGGCCCGCGCCACCGTGCTGTTCGCCTACCCGGCGACCGGTGTCCCCGGCGCACCCGCGGGGCCGGTCCCCGCCACCCCGATCCCGGGGAGCGCGGGCTGCACCCTGGAGAACCGCCAGTTCCGCGCCGCCTGGCCGCAGTTCGAGGCCGCGGGCATCGCGGTCCGCGGGGTCAGCACCCAGACGCCCCTGGAGCAGGCCGCCTTCGCCGCGGCCGAGGCCCTGCCCTTCCCCCTGCTGTCCGACGCAGAACTCCGCCTCACGGCCGCCCTGCGCCTGCCCGCCTTCCGGGCCGGCCAGGACCTGCGCATCAAGCGCCTGGTCCTGGTGGTCGGCCCCGACCGCGTGGTGCGGCACGCGCTGTTCCCGGTGGCGGACATCCCGGCCGCCGTCACCACGTCGCTCGAACTCGCCCGGTCGGTCGCCCAGTCGGTCGCACCGGCCGGGACCGCGGGCTGACCCCGGCGGCCGCGGCGGGCGGACCGGGGCGTCCCGTCCGCCGGACGGGACGCCCCCTCCTCCTCCGCCGGTCAGGGCCGGTCGTGGTCCGCGAGGACGGAATCCAGCGCCGCGGCCAGCTGCTTCAGGTGGCCGGGGTCGGCGAACATGGTGAAGTGGTCGCCCGGGACGGTCACCACCCGCAGCTCGCCGTCGAGGTGGTCCTGCCACCGGGACCCGGGTTCGGTACGGATCTGCAGGGCCTCCAGGAGGTCGCGGTTCTCCTGGTCCCGGGCATGCAGCAGCACCAGGTCGGCGCGCAGGCGCCGGTCGGGGTAGTGGCCCTTGAGGGCGTCGTGGTTGTGCTTCCAGGTGCGGAAGAAGCTGCGGTACTCAACCGCGGTGGCGTCGGTCCAGTGCGGCATCCGGGCCAGTTCGAGGAGTTCCTCCAGGTCCGCGGGCGGGTGGTCGAGGGCGGCGGGGTCGAGGTCGTGGGCGAAGGCCTGGCGGAGCATCAGGGGGAACGCGGCGGCGAACTCCTTCTCGGTGATCGTCGGGCCGACGTACGCCTCCGGCGGGTGGCTGTCGAACATCACCAGCAGCTCGACCTGCTCGCCCTGTTCCTGGAGCTGCAGAGCGAGTTCGAAGGCGACGTTGCCGCCGAAGGAGTAGCCGCCCAGCCGGTACGGGCCGTGCGGCTGGGCCGCGCGGACCGCCGTGAGGTAGGCCGCGGCCAGCGCCCGGAGCGTGGCCGGCCGGTCCGCCGGGAAGGTCAGGGCGGCGAGCGGCACACCGGCCCGGCCGCCCGCCGCGGCGAGCTGGAAGTAGCAGAAGTTGGTACCCCCGGCCGGCGGCAGCAGGAAGAGGGTGCGCCCGTCACCGTCGCGGACCGGGGTGAGGCCGGCCGGCGCCGGGAGGCCGCCCGGGGTGCCGTCAGGCTGTTCACCGCTCGCCCGGCCGGTGTTCAGCCGCTCGGCGATCCGCCGCGGGGTGCGCAGCGCCGCGAAGGTGTCGAGGTCCAGGTCGGCGCCGAAGGCGTCGCGCAGCGCCGTGACGATGTCGACGGCGGTGAGCGAGTCGCCGCCCAGGTCGTAGTAGTCGTCGTCGGGGCCGACCGGGGTGGTCCGCAGATGCCGTTCGAAGAGCTCGGCCACGGTGGTGACGGCCGGCCGGGCCGCGGCGGTGGCGGGTGCGGGCGTGCCCGGGGTGCTCGCCTGACCACGGGTGCTCGCCGGGTCCGGGGTGTCCGGGGCCGGGTCGATCCAGTGCCGGGTGGGGCGCAGCGGGTACGGCGGCAGGGAGACCTTCCCGGCCCTGTCCAGGCCCCAGTCGGCCGGGTCCAGGTCCGCGCCGTCGAGCCAGGCCCGCACGGCCCGGTCGGCGCCGCCGGGCGGGTCGGCAGGCTCGGACAGGTCGGCGGGCCCGGCCCGGTCGGGCCCGGGTGGCGCGCCGTCGAGCAGGGCCCGGAGGCCGGCGGTGACCTCGGCGGCGGTCGAGGCGGCGAAGGCGTACCGGTGGGGCAGCGGGTCGCGCCCGGTCAGCAGGGTCCTGGCGAGTTCGGCGACCGGGACGGGCCGCTCCCGCAGCAGGGCGAGCAGGCCGTGGGCGGTGGCCCGCAGGGCCTCGGGGTCGCGGGCGGACAGGACGACGGGGTAGCGGCCTTCCGGTCCCGGGTCGCGGGCCGGTGGTGCGGACAGGACGACGTGGGCGTTGGTGCCGCCCAGGCCGAAGGAGGAGACCGCCGCGGCGGTCAGCGGTTCCTCGCAGCGGGTGGCCTCGGTGACCACCCGGTACGGCAGCCGGTCGAGCCGCAGCAGCGGGTTGGGCCGCTCGAAGTTGATCTGCGGCGGGATGGTCTGGTGGCGCAGCACCAGGGCGGCCTTGACCAGGCCGACCACGCCGGCGGCGGCGTCCAGGTGGCCGAGGTTGGCCTTGACGCTGCCGATGGCGCAGCCGGGTGCCGGGCCGCCCGCCTCGGTGTGGGCCGCGGCGAGGGCGCGCAGCTCGATCGGGTCGCCGAGGGAGGTGCCGGTGCCGTGGGTCTCCACGTAGCCGATCCGGTCGGCCGGGATGCCGGAGTCGGCCAGGGCGGCGAGGATCGCGCCCTGCTGGCCGGCGGGGCCGGGTGCGGTGAAGCCGATCTTGTCGGAGCCGTCGTTGGTGACGGCGGTGCCGCGGATCACGGCGTACACCTGGTCGCCGTCGGCCAGCGCGTCGTCCAGGCGCCGCAGTGCCACCACCGCGCAGCCGTTGCCCTTGACGGTGCCGGAGGAGCGGGCGTCGAAGACCCGGCAGTGCCCGTCCCGGGACATGATGCCGCCCTCCTGGTACCCGTAGCCGCCGGTCTGCGGCAGGGTCACGCTGACCCCGCCGGCCAGCGCCAGGTCGCTCTCGCCGCGGCGCAGCGAGCCGCAGGCCAGGTGGACGGCGGCCAGGGAGCCGGAGCAGGCGCTCTGCACGGCCATGCTGGGGCCGGTCAGGCCGAGGCGGTAGGAGACCCGGGTGGTGAGGAAGTCCTTGTCGTTGCCGATCAGGACGGGGTAGCTCAGCGCGGCGTCGGCGAATTCGGGGCTGCGCAGCACGTTCTCGAGCAGGTAGGTGCTGAGCGTGGTGCTGCCGAAGACGCCGGTGCGGCCGGTGAGCCGGGACGGCGGGTGCCCGGCGTCCTGGAGGGCCTCCCAGGCGCAGGTGAGGAACAGCCGGTGCTGGGGGTCGGTCAGCATGGCGTCGCGGGGTGTCAGGCCGAAGAACTCCGCGTCGAACAGGTCGGCGTCGGCGAGGTCGGCACCGTACGGGAGGTGGGTGGGCGCGCCGGCCTGCCCGTCCGGGACGCCCGCCGCACGCAGCTCCTCGGCGCCGAACTCCCTGACCTGTTCGGCGCCTTCGAGCAGGTGGGCCCAGAACTGCGGGACGTCGGCCGCGCCCGGGAAGCGGCCGGCCATGCCCACGATCGCGATCGGGGTGCTCTCGTTCGTCGGTTCAGCCACGGGAGACGGCCTCCTCACCGGCGGTGGCCGTGGCGGCAGCCGCCGGAACGCCGAGCGCGTCCAGGTGGGCCGCGAGCCGGCGCACCGTGGTGTGCGCGAACAGGTCGATGATCTCCAACTCCTTCGTGTCGACCCGCTCCTGGAGCCGCTGGAAGACCTCGATCACATGGGTGGACGAGCCGCCGAGGTCGAACAGGTTGTCGTCCGGCCCGATGACCGCGCCCGGCAGTGCCTCCTGCCAGACCGAGCGCACCAGCTCGCCGGTGCCCCGGCCGGGTCCGGCGGGGGCGGTCCGCGGCGCGGCCGCCGTCGGCCAGGGCAGCGCGTGGTCGTCGACCTTGCCGTTGACGGTCAGCGGCAGCGCGGCCAGCCGGACCAGCCGGGCCGGGACCATGTACGCGGGCAGCAGGCCGCGCAGCGCGGCCCGCACCTGGGCGTCGTCGCCGATCGGGCAGCCGGCCAGGAACGCCACCAACTCCGGCTCGCCCGGCGGGGATTCGGCCATCCGGACGACGCACTCGCGGACCCCGTCCACCGCCAGCAGCGCGGACTCGATCTCGCCGAGCTCGATCCGGTAGCCGCGCAGCTGCACCTGCCGGTCGATCCGGCCGAGGTACACCAGGGTGCCGTCGGGCCGGACCACGCCGAGATCGCCCGAGCGGTACCGGCGCTCCCCCGGATGCTCGCCGGGCAGGAAGCGCTGTGCGGTGAGGTCGGGCCGCCCGAGGTAGCCGAGCGACACTCCGGCCCCGCCGACCAGCAGTTCGCCGGGGACGCCGACCGGGCAGGGGTGCAGGTCGCGGTCGACCACGCTCACCGTCAGGTCGGCCAGCGGGCGGCCGATCACCGACTCCCGGGTCCGCCGGGCGTCCTCGGCACGCAGCGGGTGGTAGGTGCTGTGCACGGTGGTCTCGGTGATGCCGTACATGTTGGCGAGCTGCGCCCGCTCTCCCATCACCTCGTACCAGGGACGCAGCGCCGCGAACGACAGCGCCTCGCCGGCGAAGACCACGTGCCGTACGGCGAGCGTGTCGCGGTGCTCGGGCGTCAGCACCTTGAGCAGCTGGCGGAAGGCGGACGGGGTCTGGTTGAGCACGGTGACGCCGGTGGTGGCCAGCAGGGTCAGCAGGCGGTCCGGCGACTTGGCGGTCAGCTCCGGGACCACGACCAGCCGTCCGCCGTGCAGCAGCGCCCCGAACAGCTCCCACACCGAGACGTCGAAGGCGTAGGAGTGGAACAGGCACCAGGTGTCGTCCGGACCGAAGCCGAAGTGCCGCTCGGCGGACCGGAACAGCCGCATCACATTGGCGTGCGTCACCTGCACGCCCTTGGGGCGCCCGGTGGAGCCGGAGGTGAAGATGACGTACGCGGGCTCCTCACGGCGGTCGCCGCCCGCCGGGTCGTGTTCGGCACCCGCCGCCAGCAGTGCGGCGCTGTCCAGCAGGGCCGGCGCGGTGTCCGGCCACCGGTCCTGGTCGGCGATCAGCGGCAGTCCGCCGGGGAAGTCGGCGACGATGTGCGCGATCCGGGCGGCGGGCGAGGCCGGGTCGAGCGGCACGTACGTCCGGCCCGCCTTGACCACGCCGAGCAGCACGGCGACCAGGTCGAGTCCGCGCCGCATAGCCACCGCGACGTGCCGGCCGGGGACCTGCTCGGCGATCCGGTGGGCCACCCGGTTGGCGCGGGCGTTGAGTTCGGCGTAGGTCAGCGACTCGTCGCCGTCCTGGACGGCGGTGCGGCCGGGGTGCGCGGCGGCGGTCCGTTCGAACCAGGCGGCCAGCGACGGCGGCAGCTCGAACTCCTCGGGCTCGCCGATCAGCCGCGCGATCCGCCGTTCCTGCTCGGGGGCCATCGCGGGCAGGGCCCGCAGTTCGGTCTCCGGGTCCTCGGCGACCAGGGTCAGCAGGTGCCGCAGCATGCCCTCGGGGTCGGCGTCGCGCCGGTTGTCGCCGTACTCCAGGTTGACCGCGAACCGGCCGCCGAAGTCCTCCACCGTCATCCCGAACGGGTACTTGACCTGCTGCCTGGGCACCAGCAGCGGCTCCACCGAGCAGCCGGGGATGCGCAGTTCGATGGGCTGGCGGTAGTAGGTGAAGGCGTTGTCGAGGGTCAGCAGGGTGCTCTGCATCCCCGGCGCGACCGTGCGCAGGTTGGCGGCCAGATCGAAGCTCTGGTGCCGCAGCAGGCCGACCGAGGCGCCGTGCACCGCGCCGACCAGGTCCGCGAAGGTCCGGTGCGCGGTCAGGTCGGCCACCAGCGGAAGGGTGTTGACGAAGTAGCCGAACGCCTGGCGCTGGCGCAGGCCGCGCCGGTTGCCGAGCGGAACCCCGGCCACCAGCTCGCGGTCGCCGGTGAGCCGGGAGAGCGCCACCAGGTGCGCGGCGAGGAAGAACGCGAACGGGCTGGTGCCCTGCTCGGCCAGCCGGGCACGGATCCGCGCGGACAGCTCGTCGTCGAGCTCCACCCGCCGGTGCGTGCCGGTCAGCACGCCGCCGACGCGCGGCTGCGCGAGCCGGTCGTTGGTCAGCGAGGAGCGCCCGCCGAGCTGACGCCCGAAGAACTCCAGGGCCGCCGAATCGGCCGGCCGCTCGTCCACCAGGTCCGCCGGGTGGACGGCCGCCAGGCCCGGCAGCGCGCCGGACGGGTCCCGGTAGAGCCGCTCCACCGCGTCGACGAAGTTGTAGAAGGTGTAGGCGTCGGCGACCAGGTGCGAGAACAGCAGCGACACGTACACCCCGTCGGCCGCCCGGTGGACGGCGAAGTCCACCTGCTGCCGGGCCTGCGGCGCGATCGGCGTGTCGGCCAGGCGGGCCAGCCGGTCGACGACGTGCGTCCGGCCCGGCCCCGGCAGGTCGATCACGGGCACGCTGAACTCCCGCGCCCGGGACGGGGTCTCGACGCTGGCCGGCGCGCCGTCCCGGTCCTCGAACGCGACGCCGAACGCACCCACCTCGCGGCCGAGCCGCTCCAGCACCGAGCGCAGCCGCTCGACGTCGACCTCACCCTCCAGCCGGTGGCAGACGGGCAGGTTGAATGAGGCGTCGCCCGGGAACAGGCGGTGGTGGGTGAGCAGCCGCAGCTGCGCAGGCGTGATCGGGCGGATGGTCTCCGCGGTCATGAGTCCCCCATGGATGACGACGAATCGGGTACGACAGGTCGGTGGACGACCTGCCGCCCGGAAGTTCAACCGGAGCCGCTGGGGCATCGCTGGAGTGCCAGCTCGCAGCCGGTGCGGTGGGCCCGGCGGGGGCGGACGTACGACTTCCGTAAGCAGGCCGCACCCCCGATTCCCGCCCCGGCCGGGGTGAGATGGGGAACGTGGACGAAGACACCCCCGCCCCCCGCCGCCGACCGTACGACCTGACGCTGCCGACCCCGCCCGACGCGCTGCGGCGCGGGCCGCTGCGCGAGGGCACGTTCAGCTCCCGGCTGCACGACCCGCGCACCGCCGTCGTGCTCGGCCGCTGGCTCGGTGCGGCACTGCTCACCTGCTTCCTCACCGGGCTGTTCAGCCACCTGGTGCAGGACCCGCCGCCCTGGCTGGCGGACCGGCTGCCCAGCCGGCCCGCCATCGGCTACCAGGTGACCCAGGGGCTGCACGTGATCAGCGGCATCGCGGCGATCCCGCTGCTCGGCGCCAAGCTCTGGACCGTGTACCCGAAGCTGTTCGAATGGCCGCCGGTGCGCAGCGTGCTGCACGCGCTGGAGCGGCTCGGGATCGCGGTGCTGGTCGGCGCGATGCTGCTGGAGCTGTTCACCGGTCTGTTCAACACCCTGCAGTGGTACCCGTGGCCGTTCCCCTTCCGCCAGACGCACTTCTGGCTCGGCTGGCTCGCCACCGGCGGCCTGCTGCTGCACGTCGCGGCCAAGGCCCCGCTGATCGGACAGCACTGGCGCCGGCCCCGCCCCGGCCTGGCCCAGCGCCGGGCCTTCCTGACCGCGGTCGGCGCCTCGGTGGCCGCCGTGACGGTCACCACGGCCGGGCAGAGCGTGCCCTGGCTGCGCGCCCTCGACCTGCTCGCGCCACGCCGCCCCGGCCTCGGCCCGCAGGGCCTGCCGGTCAACCGCACCGCCGCCCAGGCCGGTACCGCCGCCGCGCCCGCGGACTGGCGGCTGCGGGTCGACGGCCCCCAGCCGTACGAACTGACGATGGACCAGCTCCTCGCCATGCCCCAGCACGAGGCCGACCTGCCGATCGCCTGCGTCGAGGGCTGGAGCGCCTCGGCCCGCTGGTCGGGCGTCCGGGTGGCCGACCTGCTGGCCCGGGCCGGTGCCCCGGCCTCCGCCCGGCTGCGCGTCACCTCGCTGGAGGCCGACGGGCCGTACCGGGTGATGGACATGCCGGCCACCTACGCCCGCGACCCGCTGACCCTGCTCGCCCTGCGCGTGAACGGCGAGGTCCTCGCCCCCGACCACGGCTACCCGGCGCGCATCATCGCGCCCAACCGGCCCGGCGTCCTGCAGACCAAGTGGGTCGCCCGGATGGAGGCGCTCTGATGGCCCGCACACCTCGTCCGCCGCGGCTGCCGCGGCTCCTGCGGTTGCTGACCGCCGTCGGCGGCCTGGCCCTGACGGCCTACGGGCTGTACGGGCTGCTGAACGACCACTACATCACCGCACCGCTGGACATCGTGGAGTGGGCCGTCGGCGGGCTGATCCTGCACGACGGGCTGTGGGTGCCGGTGGTCTGCGCGGTCGGCGCGCTGCGGGTCCGCGGCCCGGTCCTGCGGGGCTGGCTGATCGTCGCCGCCACTCTGACCGCCGTCGGCCTGCCCGCCGCCCTGCGCGCGGGCACGGACAGCGGCAACCCCACCCTGCTGCCCCTGCCCTACCTGCGCAACCTCCTCCTGGTGCTGGCGGTCACCGGCGTCGTCGCGGCGCTGTGGGCGGGCACGGCGGCACTGCTGCGCAGACGCCGGACCGGGCACCGGTAGCGGACGGACGGGGCGGAGGCGGGCGGACGGCGCGGGTGAGCGCCGCCGGCCCCGGCGCGTCCCGACGGAAGTGTGCCGCGCCGGTCCGCGCTTCGGCCACTTATTTGACGCACTGTCAGATCGACCCTGAACGTGTCACGGCACCCGGGCCGTGCGGTTCGGCCGCGGGCGGATCGCGGCGGCGGGCGGACGACAGAGGGCGCGGGGACTGCGGTGCAGCGGGTCCGGGATCCCGGATCCACCGCACCGCGGTCCCCGCGCCCCGGGTGCCGTCCCCGCGGTACGGGACGGCCGGGCCCGGCGGGCTACTCGCCCATGCGGTCCATCATGTCGGCGTCGGCCACGGCGATGGCGACGCCGAGTGCCTCGGTGATGTGGCCGGCGGCCGCCATCACGCGGGCGGTGCCCACGATCGGGGCGATGGCCACCAGGACGTCCTGGAGCTGCTCCGGGGTCACGTTCGCCTCGGCCGCGGGGCCCATGTGGGCCAGGTAGGAGATCGCCGGTGCGTCCATGGCGACGAGCGCGGCGATGCGGGTGAGGATGAGCATGTCGGCGTTCATCCCACAGCGCTCGATGGAGTCGAGCGTCATGGCGGCCAGGGTGTCGAGCACGGGGGTTTCGGACATCGTGGACATGGTCGGGCTCCCTCTCAGTGTGGGCCCGGACGGCGGAGGCGGCGCTTCCGGCCGGGACCGCTTGCCCTTCGACAGTAGGAGGCACCCGCCCGGGCCGCCATCCGGCGGCCCGGGCGCCGGTCGACTGCCGCCGGTCAGCTGCGGGCGAAGGCCAGCAGGTCGGCGTTGAACGGATCGGCGAACCTCGGGATCATCGCCAGCCCGTGCGGGGCACCCGGGTAGATCTTGTAGACCGCGCCCTTGACCAGCTTCGAGGACTTGTCGCCGGAGGCCACGATGGGCACGATCTGGTCGTCGTCCCCGTGCACGATCAGGGTCGGGACGTCGATCTTCTTGAGGTCCTCGGTCAGGTCGGTCTCGGAGAACGCCTTGACGCAGTCGTACGCGCCCTTGATGCCCACCGACATGCCCCAGAGCCAGAACTGGTCGCGGATTCCCTGGGTGACCGTGGATCCGTCCCGGTTGGCCCCGTAGAAGGATGCGCTGAGGTCCCGGTAGAACTGCGAGCGGTCGTTGAGCACGCCGTCCCGGATACCGTCGAAGACGTCGATCGGCAGGCCCTCCGGATTGGCCTCGGTCCTGAGCATCAGCGGGGGGATCGCACCGACCAGGACCGCCTTGGCCACCCGGCCGGAACCGTGCTGGCCGATGTAGCGGGTGACCTCGCCGCCGCCGGTCGAGTGGCCGACCAGGATGGCGTCCCGGAGGTCGAGCGTGTCCATGAGCGCGGCCAGGTCGTCGGCGTAGGTGTCGAGGTTGTTCCCGTCCCAGGTCTGGCCGGACCGTCCGCCCCCGCGCCGGTCGTGGGCGATGGCGCGGAACCCGTTGTCCGCCATCAGCTTGAGCTGTGCGTCCCAGGCGTCGGCGGTCAGCGGCCAGCCGTGGGAGAAGACCACGGGCGGGCCCTCGCCCCAGTCCTTGTAGAAGATCTGCGTGCCGTCCTTGGAGGTGACGAAGCCCATGGGGGTCTCTCCTCGGTGTGGTCCGGAACTCCGCGCGCGAAGGGGGGAGTTCAGTGCCCGAGTCCGGCTTCGGAGGTCGCACCGCGGACCAGCAGCGGACGCACAGGGCTCGACACAGGGGTCGGCGGCACGGGCGACCGGAACGAGCACGTCCTGGCACTCACTCTAGTACGGGGGTCACGCTTGGCGATTCGGGCGCCGGGGACACCGGGGCGCCGCCGCCACCGGTCGGTGCCCTCGGTCCGCACCACCCGCCCGTCGGGGGTGACCAGTTCGGCGGGCACATAGACCACGTCGGTGACGATGGCCTGCATCACCGCACCCGAACGGCCCGGCTGCCGGACCCGGATGACGGTGCACCGGCCCGACACCGGCCGGGAGGGTTTCGATCTCCGGGTGGCCCGGCGACCGACCCGTCCGGCCGGGGGCCGCGGGGGCCGGTGGCCCTCCTGCGGCCCGCCCGGCCGTTCCGGTCAGCCCTGCCGGGCCTTGAGCCGGGGGTCCTTCTTGTTGACGACGTAGGTCTTCCCACGCCGGCGGACCACCTGGGCGCCGGGCTTGGCCTTGAGCGCTCGGAGCGAGTTGCGCACCTTCATCTGCCCGTCCTTTCACTTGCACCGCGACACGACTCGCGTCGCGAGCATGCCAACACAACCCCGCCACTACTTGTTCCCGGCCGGGCGCTCTATGCTCTGCGCACCGGGGATCAAGGGGGAGCCGTGGCACGGAAAGCGTTGGGACCAGCGCTGTACGACAGGACGAAACTGGTGTTCGGGCTCGTCGTGTTCGGCGGGTGCGTGGTGATGGGTCTGCTGTGGATGGGCTCGCAGGCCCGTTACCACTACCGCTACGCCGGTGCCGAGCAGGTGCAGGCCACCGTCGTCAGGGTGGATTACTCCGACCCGCAGCACCACAGGCCGAACGGCATGGCTCTCGCGCTGCCCGACGGCCGGCAGGTCAGGGCCGACACCGATCCGGGCGACGGGCTGCCCCTGCTGGAGCCGGGCGCGGTCCGGACCGTGCTCGTCGACCCGCACCGGACGTCCACGGTGGCGTTCCCCGCGCAGGTCGGCTGGCGGCCCGTGCTCTTCCCGTCCGTCCTGATCCTGGTGATCGGGCTGGGCGGCACCGCGGGGATGCTGCTCTACCGCGCGTTCTGGGGCCATGCGCCGGTCAGGACTCCGGCGAAGGCACGCCGCCGGCGCTGACGACCGGCCACGGCGAGGCGGCACCGGCCGTACGGGACTCCTCCGCGGATCCGTCCGGTTTTCCGTTATCGCCGCCGGGACCGCGGATCTCCTGAGTACCGGGGCCTCTCCCGGCCGGAGCGCGTCGGGGCGGGTGTGGGCAGCGGCGGCGGCGTCCGGCCCGGGCGTGTGCACCGGCCTCCGCACCGCCCGCACCCTCGAAAGGGCCCGCCATGACCGACCACTGGGCCGGACACCGCGTCCTGCGTCTCTGCTCCCTCCCACTGGCGGCGGGGGCGACCGCCCTGCTCGTCCTGGCCGCCTGCGGTTCGTCCCCGCAGACAGGACACCCCGCGCACGCGGGCGCACCCGGGGCAGGCCACCACGCGACGGCGGACGGGCCGGCCTCCCCGGGCACGGTCGGCATGGCGGGGATGCCCGGGATGACGGGGATGCCGGCCATGCCGGGCATGGCGGGCATGCCGGCCGGCGAGGGTCTCGCCTCCGAACAGGACGGCTACCGGCTCGACCCCGCGACCACCACCCTGGCCGCCGGGCGGGCGGAGAACTACCGGTTCACCGTCACCGGCCCGGACGGCCGCCCGGTCACGGCCTTCGCCGAGGTCCAGACCGAACGGCTGCACTTCTACGCGATCCGCTCGGACCTGACCGGCTATCAGCACCTGCACCCCACGATGGCCGCCGACGGCACCTGGACCGCCGCGCTGGCCGCCCTCGAACCGGGCGACTGGCGGCTGTACGCCTCGTTCACACCCGACGCAGGCCCGCGCAAGGGCACCGAGTTCGTCCTCAGCCGGACCGTGACCGTGCCCGGCCCGGCCAGCTCGGTCCCGCTGCCCGCCGTGGCGGGCACCACCGAGGTCGACGGCTACACCGTCGACGTCCAGGGCGACCTGACGGCCGGCACGGCCGACCCGCTGACCGTCACCTTCGCCAAGGACGGGCAGCCCGTCCAGGACCTCCAGCCCTACCTCGACAGCTACGCCCACCTCAGCGCGTTCCACGAAGGTGACCTGGCACTGGCCCACCTCCACCCCATCACCCCCGTCGCCGGGGACCACGGCGGACCGGCGCTGACCTTCTACGCCCTGCTCGGCCGGCCCGGCAACTGGCGGGTCCACCTGCAGTTCCGGACCGCCGGACAGCTGCACACCGCCGCCCTCACCCTGCACGTCGCCTGACCCGCGCCCGGCCCGGGCCGCCGTCCGACGGCCGGGCCGGGCGGGGCGGGCGGGGCGGGGCGGCGGACCTCAGTTGGCCAGGACGACGAGGACCAGTCCGCCGACGACCGTGATGAGCACCGTGCCGACGACCGCGATCACGGCGGGCGTCAGCCGGTCCCTCAACCCCTTCGGCGGCCGCACCCGTGCGGACTCGTCGGTACTCAGCTCCCACCAGGCCACGATCCGCCGGAACTCGACGGCGAAGTCGGGCGCGGGGTAGAGCTCGCTGTGATGCAGCCCGGGCAGTGCGCGGCGCCGCCCGCTCACCAGGAACATCCGCGGCACGAGCGACGTCCCGTACTGGCTCCTGGTCTCGCGTACGTCGATCCACCGGATCTCGTGCCAGGGGTAGGTCCGGCCACTCCCGATGCCCCAGCAGACGGTTATTCCGCCGGCCCCGACCGTGGTCCAGCTCCGGAACGCCAGGAGGAGTCCCAGGCCGATGAGTGCGACGGTCACGCCGAGCACCCAGCAGAACCCGACCGGACCGAGCTTGTAGGCGGCGACGGCCATCTGCACGGCCAACACGGCGCACAGGCCCGCGAAATGCCCCCAGGACGGTCGGTACCGGTCTCTCCCGCGGAAGATCAGTTCGGTCACGGCCCGTACGATACGCCCCGGGCGCCGACCGGGAACGGCGGGGCGGCGGAGTGCAGTTGCCCAGCGGCTCACCGGCTCAGCGGGCGGTCGGGATGCCGGATCACCCACAGGCGCAGCGCGCATCCGACGGCGGCGGCCCACAGCATGAAGGCGATCCTGGCCAGCACCCCCAGGCTCTGCGCGGCGGCGGCCGCCGTCGCCCCGGCCGCCGCGGCCGCGACCACCACCAACGCCAGGAGCGTGGTGGTCGGGCCGGCGAGCAGACCCAGCAGTCCGATCCGGCCCGTCCGCAGGCACCGCGCCAGCCTGCGGTCGCCCAGGGCCAGCCCGCGCTCGATCGCCGCCAGTTCCTGACGCTCCCGGTGGGAGAAGCCCGCACCCACGACGATCGCCTCCTGACCACGTCCACCGTGCCGGTCCGCCGTGCCGGCCCTCGCCCCGCTCTCGGGGTCGGTCGATCGGTCGGCGGGTTCCGTACGCCGTGCCCCTTCCATTCTCACTCCGCCGATGGGGCCAGGCCTCGGCCTCGGGCACGTGCGGCGCACCGCCCGGGATGCCGCTCCACGGGCAGGCCGTCGGCCACGGCCGCACGGCGGGCGCGTCGGTGGGCGGGGACCTCCTGCATCGGCGGTGCGGGGCCGCCTCCGCGCCGCATGCATGCGGCGGCGGAACGCGGGCACGCGACGGGGGTCCCCGGACAGCCCGGGACGGAACGGATGAAAGGGAGTCCCCATGACCATCCTCTGGGCCATCCTCGCGGGCCTCGTGATCGGCCTGCTCGCCAAGCTGGTGCTCCCGGGCCGCCAGGCGATCCCGCTCTGGCTGACCGTCCTGCTCGGCATCGCCGGCGGTCTGATCGGCAACAGCCTGGCCGCCGCGCTCGGCGTCCGCGACACTTCCGGGGTCGACTGGGTCCGGCATCTGCTCCAGGTCGGCGCCGCCGCACTGCTGATCGGCCTGGTCAGCCCGGTCTGGTCGCGCCAGGGTCACTGAGCCCCGGCCGTCCGGCTCCACCGGCCCCTGCTCCGCACTGCCCCGCACCCGCCGCCGCCCTTCGATGACCGCCGGGTCCTGGGTCACGTACAGGTCCGGGACCTGCTCCAGGTCCAGCACGTACGCGGCGTCGCGGACCATGTCGTACAGCTCGGGG
>NZ_JBEZIR010000157.1:0-18140 GCF_040651175.1 Kitasatospora sp. NPDC048540 | reverse complement strand
GGCACCCTCGCCCACACCGGCGCCACCCTCGGCATCGCCACCGCCGCCCTCATCCTCCTCATCACCGGAACCGCCCTCTACCGCAAATTCCGCAACTGACACCCAAGGAGAGCCACCGCATGGCAGTCGGAATCTCTCCAGGGCCTCGCACCCCTGAGCCCCGGACACGGGAGTCCCGGGCCAAGCGGTGGCTCCGTGGGCTCGGACGCCTCGACGCTCCCTCCTCGGAACTCGCGACGTCGGCCTCACCGGTACGCGCGATGCATCCGCGACCTGTCCCCAAGGCCTCGCGTGCGGTATGGCCTGACACCTGCGCGGCGCTGGCGCCAAGTGTGGTGGGCGTGCTGTTGCTGGGCGGCGTGGTGAGCGTGACCTCGGCGCACGCCGCCGATCCCCCCGCACGCCGGGTGTCCCTGCGACTGAACCTCACCTCGGCGACCGCCTGGCAACCGGCCGCATTCATCGTGTCGGTGACGTCCGACCCAGCGCCTTCCCCGTCGCACGTGCCACCGGATCCGCCGAACCCCGACGCCGGATCCGCCTTCCCGGCTCCCGGCGGCACGATCAGCTTCACCGACAACGGCGCTGACGCAGGAACGGCCCGCATCGTCGACGGCATCGCCGTGTCGGCGGGACACCGGCTGACGCTCGGCGCTCATGCTCTCCGTGCCGTCTACAGCGGTGACGGCCGCTACGCCGGTGGCTCCGCCGATGTGTCGGTGACCGTCTCGATGGAGGCGACCGTCACCACGCTGGCATCGGCTCCCGAGGTGTGGAAGGCCGGACAGAAGGTCACCTTCACTGCCACCGTCACCCGCAGCGCCGGCCCGGCGCAACCTGCGTCGCCCGGCCGCCCCGGTGTCGTCATCCTGCCTCCCCCGACACCGCCTCCTCCCACGGGAACCGTCACGTTCAAGGACGGCACGCGGACACTGGGCACGGTGCCCCTCACGGCTGACGGCGAGGCGACCCTGACCTTGGCACGCCCGTACGCGCTCGGCTCTCATCACGTCACCGCCACGTACAGCGGCGATGGTGTCCACGGTTCCAGCGCCTCCGCCGCACTCGTCAAGGAAGTCGAGGGGAACCCGGCTCTGACCGGCAACGGGTTCAGCTCGTTCGTCAAGGTGCTCATAGGTCTGTTCGCCATCTGATCCGCCATCTGATCCGCTATCTGATTCACCATCTGAGACGTCCTCGAGTGGGGCCGTCGGCCTTCCGGCAGCACGGGTGCGCAAGGATTCCCTGCCCTATCAGATAGCCGTGAGGGGAAGGACTCGAGCCGCGGCACCGATCGACACTTGAGGTGTCCCGCGTAACGATCACCCAGTTCGAAGGCACATGATGAGCGCTACCCCGGTCCGCCGACTCTTCGGCCTGGAGAACGAGTACGGCCTCATCTGCACCTCTCCGCCGCTGCAACGCCCCATGCCCGACGAGATCGCCCGCAGGCTGTTCCGGCACCTGGCGTGGCCCGGTCACGGGACGAATCTCTTCCTCCCGAACGGTTCCCGCTTCTACCTCGACATCGGGGCGCATCCGGAGTACGCGACGCCCGAGTGTGACGATCTGCGGGAGCTCGTCACGCATGACAAGGCGGGCGAGCGGATCATCGAAGGCCTGATCGAGAAGACCGAGCAGCAGATGCGCCGGGCGGAGACTCCCGGCAGCATCTACGCGTTCAAGAACAACACCGACTCCGACGGGCACTCGTACGGTTGCCATGAGAACTACCTGATCCGGAGGGAGAGCGACTTCCCCGGTCTGGTGGAGAAGATGCTCCCGTTCCTGGTGACCCGTCAGCTCATCTGCGGTGCCGGCAGGGTGGTCAAGACGGTGCGTGGGGCGCGCTTCAGTGTGAGCCAGCGCGCGGAGTTCATCTGTGAGAGTTCCGGGTCCTCGACCACACGGTCGCGGCCGATCGTCAATACTCGTGACGAGCCGCACGCCGACTCCGGCCGTTACCGTCGGCTGCATGTGATCGTCGGCGACGCCAACATGTCCGAGACCACCACTCTGCTCAAGGTGGGGGCCACGGATCTGATACTCCGCCTGATCGAATCCGGGGCGAAGTTCCGAGGCGTCGGCGTGCGGAATCCGGTCCGTGCCATTCACGAGATCAGCTTGGACCCCACCGGCAGACACCTCGTCCCCCTGACCAACGGCCGGCAGGCCAGCGCTCTGGAGATCCAGGAGGAGTACTTCACGCAGGCCATGGACTTCGTCGAGGCGGAGGGCAGCTCGGACCCGTCCGTTCACAAGGTGTTGGATCTCTGGGGGCGCACCCTCGACGCCATCCGCACCGGCGACCTCGGCAGGGTGTCGACCGAAATCGATTGGATCATCAAGCAGCGGCTGATCGAGCGGTACCGCGAGAAGCACGGGCTGGGTCTGGACGACCCCCGGATTGCCCAGATCGATCTCGCTTATCACGACATCCACCGTCGGCGAGGCCTGTTCTACCTCCTGCAGAACAAGGGGCAGGCCGCCCGGGTGACCACCGATATCGAGGTGTTCCGGGCCAAGTCCGTACCGCCCCAGACCACTCGGGCGCGTCTTCGCGGCGACTTCATCCGTGCGGCCCGCGAGCACGACTGCACCTTCAACGTGGACTGGGTCCAGCTCCGTCTCGACATCCCGCCGCATCCGCCGGTGAGCTGCAAGGAGCCTTTCGCCTCCGTGGACGAGCGCGTAGAGCTGCTGATCCAGAAGATCCGCACCGCGGACCTGCGGGCACGGTGACCGGCGTCACCTCTGTCGGTTTCGCCTCTCGTTTGCTTCTTGCGTTCGGAATCCGTACGCTCCAACACAGGTAGACAGACCAGTCTGTCTACCTAATTAACGCAACCCCCCTTGCAGACGGGTCCCCATGACCCGCTGGGCAGCAGCATGTCCAGGGAAAGGCGATCTCATGAAAATCCGTCGCACCGCAGTCATTGCGAGCGTCGCCGCCGCCGGCGTAGGCGTCTCCATCCTCGCCGGCACCGGAGCGTTCGCGGATTCCCCCGCGCCCGCATCCTCGGCCGACAAGCCGACCATTGTCCTGGTGCACGGCGCATTCGCGGATGCGTCGAGCTGGAACGGCGTGGCCAAGAACCTCCAGCACCTGGGTTACCCGGTCGTCGCCCCTGCCAACCCGCTGCGCGGCCTGGACAGCGACTCCGCCTACATCGCCAGCGTGCTGCAGAACATCAAGGGCCCCGTCGTCCTGGTCGGCCACTCCTACGGCGGCGAGGTGATCACCAACGCCGCGGCCGCGGACAAGGAGGTCAAGGCCCTCGTCTACGTCGCCGCGATCGCCCCCGACGAGGGGCAGAGCGCCAACGCCATCCTCGGCGCCTATCCGGGCAGCAAGCTTCCCGAAGCCCTCAACCCGCAGCCGTACACGCTGCCGGACGGGAGCACCGGTTCGGAGCTCTACGTCAAGCCTGACAAGTTCCGCGAGGCGTTCGCCGGTGATGTGTCCGCGTCCACCGCCGCCGTGCTGGCCGCGACGCAGCGACCCGTCGACGCGTCGAGCCTGGCAGCCCCGAGCAAGGCCGCAGCGTGGAAGGACATCCCTTCCTGGTACCTGGTCGCCAAGAACGACAACACCATTCCGCCGGCCGCACAGCGCGACATGGCCAAGCACATCGGTGCTCGCACCACCGAGGTCAACTCCTCCCATGCGGCTGCCGTCTCGCACCCGGCCGAGGTGACGAACGTCATCCTCGACGCGGCACGGTCCACCGCCCGCTGACCCGCAGCGGGGATGTTCTCCGCAGCCGGAACCCGTCCGAAGGTACGGACGCCCCATGTCGTCACACCGGCGACCGGGCGATCGTCCCCGCCAGAGCCGCTCGTGTGACAGACGCCTGCGGTGGGAAGCACAACGGCGGCGTGGACCACCGCGTCCATCGAGGTGCTCGTGGACGGAATCCGGCTGCGGTCGACCGACAGGACGGGCGGTTGGCCGGACTGTATGTGCCTTCAGGCCGTCAGTCCCACGGATCCGGGCGTCGAACGCACGGCTCTGGTGAACTGATTCCAGTGTCAAGGGTCGGGCGAGCGCCGATCAGGTCGGCGACGCGTGTCCATCCGGATCCGACTGCACAGTCGGTGCCTGCGATGGCTGCGATTTCGGTGGGGCGTCGGCAGGTCTCCTGGGGACTGGCGTTCTCGGGAGCCTGTCGGTGTTCGGACGGTCTCGCTGATGTGGCGATCCGGTTGTCGACACAGTGAACGACTCGATGTCACCTGCTCTCTTGCACAGGGGCGTTGGGGCCTTCGGTGTCCGGACCGGGATGGCCGCGGCACCTCGGATGATCACTGGTGAAGGTAGTCGGTGGGTGAGCGCGGGGTTCGGGTCCGACGGTTGCTCCGGGCTCCGCTCCCGGGTGGTGGGAGCTACTGCGCCTGGGCCCCCAGGGTGGTGGGAACTCCTACGACGCGGTCCTTCAGGTGGGACGTCTGTCTCTGCAGCGCGGCTCCTGCTGTGAACTCCTGATGCTGTGAACTCGTGATGCTGTCTCGTGATGCTGTGAACTCCTGATGCTGTGAACTCGTGATGCCGGGAACTCCTGCGCCTGGACTTCCGGGTGGTGGGAACTCCTTTGACGCGGCTCCTGGAGGCGGACCTCGGGAGTGGGGCTCTCTGGACGTGGGGCCACGGGTGATGGGGCCGCTGTCAGGGGGTGTACCGCACGGACCCGGGGTGTGGCCGCTGCGAATACGGAGCTTGCGGAAGACGATGGGGGAGCTGATCAGCTGGTCGGACCTGCAGCGGACTGCGATTGCTCGAAGGGAGCACGCCGGTCATCTGGCTCATCGATGGGCTGTCAACGCCGTTGCGGTGGAGCATCGATCGGTCGTCACCGATCTGGTTGGCCGGTGGTAACGGGCTGGGTCACAGATTCAGGTGCTGACCCGGGTAGATCGTGTCGGGGTCGCCGCCGACGGTGGAATGGTTGTGGTCGTAGAGCGCGTGCCAGCCTCCGGCCACGTGATGTGCCGAGGCGATGCTGGAGAGGGTGTCGCCGGTCTGCACCGTGTAGTCGCCGCCCTGGGAGTGGGTGTAAGCGGCCTTGCCGTGGGCCTGGGCCTGCGCGGACTGGTCGGTCGAGTTGTCCTGCCAGGTGCTCTTGTGGTCGGTGGAGGTCGAGGCGGGGGCCTGCTTCTGGGTCGTCGACTGGTCAGTGGTGCTGGACGACGAGTCCGTGTTGGTGACTGCGGGAGAGCCGCCTGCCGTCAGTCCGGCGACCTTGGAGCAGACGGGCCACGCTCCGGGCCCCTGAACGGCCAGCACCTTCTCGGCGATGGCTATCTGTTGGTCCTTCGTGGCGTGGTCGGCTCGATCCGCATACGCTCCGCCGCCGAATTCCTGCCATGTGCTCTGGGTGAACTGGAGACCACCGTAGAATCCGTTACCCGTGTTGATGGACCAGTTTCCGCTGCTTTCGCAGGCGGCCACCTTGTCCCAGGTGCTGACCGAGGCCGCGTGCGCGGACGACATGGCCGACACGGGGATGAGGATGGCGACGAGCGCCATGAAAATCGTGAGCAACCCGGCCCACGTTCGGGACCGCTTGCCGATCGATTGAGTGATCATGATGATCTCCTTCCATACGCCTGCGGGGTGAGCTGCGGGGCTGCCGGCCGGAATCGGCCTGCCCGCGCGAATCGCGGTATGCGCCCCGGCCGCCGGAGAGCGGCCCGTGGCTCTGCTCCCCCGCACTGCCTTGGTGCGAGCAGTCCCCTCCGAGTCGCAGGACCGGTCCGGGCCGACTGGACGTGGGCCGGACGCTGACGGAGGGAAATGTCCGTCTGGACGCGTTGACCATAGGCACACGTCTGACCGCCCCTCAAGCACGTCTGACGAGGGCTTCGACGCCCGAATCACCTCAGCTGCATCCTTTTTCCCGGTCGGGCAGCGCCGTGATTCCGCGGTATTCGGCGCGACGCTGCATCTTCGGTCGGGGCCGGGTGGAGAGAGGGTGCGCGGACAGGGCAGCGCATCTGCGTACCGAGAGGCGGCACGAGCTGCTTCATCAGGCAGGGCGGAGAAGCCGGTTCGATTGCACGGGCAGGCCTCCGCGCCCGGAGGAATTCTGGTGGGCCTCGACCGCCGGCAGAACGAGCCACTACGGTGACGTCACGACCGGTCCGGCTCCCGCTCAGTGGGGGCGGACGACTCGGTCGAGGCCTTGGGACAGTCGACGCGGGTGGTGCGCGACGATCTCGGGTCCGTCGATGTACTCGAACGCGGAACCTCTCCCCGTCGGCTGTGACCCGATGGAGTGCCACAGCGGGTGTGCTCCCGGTCCTGAGCGCTGCTCAGATCGCCGGCTCCGGTGCGGAGATCACGCCGGCTGCGTCCGGCTCGACGCCGCACGCACGCTGTTCGCCCGCCGCCAAACCTCACGGACGGCAGGCGGTTCGGGCACGCCCTCTGCACCACCGGGTGCCCTTTCGGGCAGTGCTGCGCCCGGCGAACCATGGGACTGTTGTGCTGTAGCAACGCACGCGCTTCGAGCCGTGCCCCGGCCGCCGGCCGACGTTGCGCCACCTGGTAGACGGACCTGTCGCTGTTCGGTGTGTTGGGACCACCGGACCGGTAGCAGGCGTCTGACTTCGCAATCGGCAACCGCCGAAAGCCTCTGCTGCGGGCCGACGCCCGGCATCGCAGCAGAACCCTGGCAGCCGCGGGCGGCCAGGATCCCGCACCGACCCGAGAGGGATACCGATGACTCACGTCGTACTCGTACATGGCCTTTGGGTGGACGGCTCCAGCTGGGAGCCGGTGACGATCGGCCTCCAGGAAGCCGGGCACGAGGTCACGGCCGTCCAGCTTCCGCTGAGTTCCCTCGCGGACGACATCGCCACGGTGCGACGGGCGCTGGCACAGATTCAGGGACCGGTCGTCCTGGCGGGCCACTCCTACGGTGGCATGGTCATCACAGGCGCCGCGTCCGGCTCCTCCGACGTGGTCGGCCTGGTGTACGTGGCCGCAGTCGCACCCGACGAAGGGGAGGCCGCGGGCGAGATCCTCGGGCGGTTCGCCCCGTCGGACGGGCTGCAGAACGTCGAGGCCGACGCGGAGGGCTATGCGACCCTCAAGCGCGAGGTCTTCCCGGAGCTCTTCGCCGGTGACGTCCCCCTCACCAAGGCTCGCGCCATGGCCGCCGCCCAGGGCCCGGCTGCGCCGGCCTGTCTCTCCACGCCGAGCGGCCCGCCCGCGTGGAAGTCCCTCCCTTCCACCTACGTCTTCTGCGAGCGGGACCGCACCGTCGCCCCCGAGGCGCAGAAGTGGATGGCGGAGCGGATCGGCGCCGATGTCGTCGTCGCTCAGGCCAGCCACGCGGTGGCCGTCTCCCAGCCGTCGGTGGTCGTCGACGCGATCCTCTCCCGGATCTCCGCCGCCTGACGGCGCCGCTCTCGGACGCCGCGCCGTCCCCGTACCCGTGCCGCCGTGCTCATGACCTGCTCAGGAGCACGGCGGCACCTTCATGCGCGCTCCACAGGTGCGTATCCCTATGCCAACGGCGGCGCCGGATGGTGCTCCCCGCATCGCGAGGACCACCCGCGACGTTCCGTGACCATTCGTGACGGTCCTGGGCAGCGTCGTGTCCCGGAGTGCAGGCGTCCCGCCGTGACGGCCTCCGGTGGGGGCCTCGGTCTCCGCTCGCGGTCCGAAACGGCCGGTCGACACCACCTTTCTGTTCCTGCGACCGGACCGGTCCGGTCGAGTAGGCTTGACGACGCGTTGCGCACGAAAGTCGTTCCAGCGCAAGGCCTCCGTGCGGAGAGGATGATGTGGATGAGGGTCCGGCTCATATGACGGTCAGGTGTCTCGCCCTTACTCAGTGACGGGCCGACCCTGTCCGGGCCCGGCCGCTGTTGAACCCCTCGAAGCGTACGAGGCGCCGGTCGGCCAGGCCTCGAGACTCGGCACACACCATGGCCCGGTTCCCCGCTGCAGGACGCACCGGAGGACCGGCGCCGTCCTCGACGAGGAGGTCAACCTGTGCGGCGGAAACATGTCAGCTTCACTCTCTGCGTGGTCGTGGGTTCGCTCGTAGTGGCCACCGCATGCAGCTCGCCACCGTCCTCGCACAACGGCAGCAGTCAGCCTGCCTCCGCGACATCGGTGTCCGACTTCGGCGGCATGGACGGCCTGGTGGCCGCAGCTCAGAAGGAGGGCAAGCTCAACGTCATCGCCCTGCCCCCCAACTGGGCGAACTATGGCAAGAGCATCGACGAGTTCTCCCAGAAGTACGGCATCAAGGTCGAGTCGAGCCAGCCCGACGCGTCCAGCCAGGAGGAGATCAACGCCGCCAAGCAGCTCAACGGCACCGACCGTGTCCCAGACGTGTTCGACCTCGGACAGAACGTGGTCCTGGCCAACACCGATGTCTTCGCCCCGTACAAGGTGCAGACCTGGAAGGACGTCCCGGACAACCTGAAGGAGTCGTCCGGGCTGTGGACCAGCGACTACGGCGGCTACATGTCGATCGGATACGATGCATCCAAGGTTCCCGCCCCCACATCGATCCAGGACCTGCTCAAGCCCGAGTACAAGGGCAAGGTCGTGCTCAACGGCGACCCGACGCAGGCGGCTTCGGCGTTCTACGGAGTCGTCGCCGCGTCGCTCGGCAGCGGCGGCTCCGCGAACGACATCGCACCCGGCGTGAACTTCTTCTCCGAGCTGAAGAAGCAGGGCAACTTCCTGCCGCTCAACCCGACCCCGGCGACGATCTCCAGCGGCCAGACCCCGGTCGTCTTCGACTGGGACTACCTGCACGCCGCCACCGCGGCCTCGTTGGCGGGCAAGGTCGACTGGAAGGTCGTGGTCCCCGAGGACAGCGTCGTCGGCTCCTACTACGCCCAGGCCATCAACAAGAACGCGGCGCACCCGGCCGCGGCCCGGCTGTGGGAGGAGTTCCTCTACTCCGACCAGGGGCAGAACAACTTCCTCCAGGGTTTCGCGCACCCGGTCCGCGCCGAGGCGATGCAGAAGGCCGGCACCCTCGACCAGGCTGCCTTCGCCAAGCTCCCCCCGGTCAGCGGTAAACCCGTGTTCCTCACCCAGGATCAGGTCACCGCGGCCAAGCAGTACCTGTCGGACAACTGGGCGAGCGCCGTCGGCTGACGATGACAGCCACCACCACACCGGTCCCGGGGCGGGGCCCCCGGGACCGGAGACGCCGGATCCGTGCCCGGCTCCGTTCATCGATGGACTACCTCGGGGTGCTCCCGTTCCTGGCCTACGTCGGTGTCTTCCTGATCTACCCCACCCTGGTGGTCATCGTGGGGGCCTTCCAGGACGACGCCGGACAGCCGTCCACCGCCAACGTCACCGCCCTGACCGAGGGCGTCTACCTGAAAGCGTTCACCCGCAGTCTCGAACTGTCCGCCGCCACCGCCGTGATCGGCATGGTGCTGGGATCACTGCTCGCCTGGGCGGTCTCCAGCGGGCGACCCGACGGCGCGCTGCGCCGGACGGTGACATCGCTCTGCGGGGTGCTGGCCCAGTTCGGAGGGGTCACCCTGGCGTTCGCGTTCATCGCGACCATCGGTCTGACCGGGGTGGTGACCCAGTTCCTCAAAGATCACCTGGGCATCGACCTCTACTCCCACGGCGTGTGGCTGTTCGACCTGCCCGGCCTGATCCTCGTCTACTCGTACTTCCAGATCCCCCTCATGGTGATCGTCTTCCTGCCGGCCCTCGACGGTCTGCGCCCGCAGTGGCGGGAGGCCGTCCAGAGCCTCGGCGGCTCGAGCTGGCAGTACTGGCGGCGGGTGGCGGCGCCGGTGCTGACGCCATCCTTCCTCGGCGCCGGACTCCTGCTGTTCGCCAACGCCTTCTCCGCGTACGCGACCGCGGCCGCGCTGGTGTCGCAGGGCAGTCCGATCGTTCCGCTGGAGATCCGGGGCTTCTTCATCAGCGAAGTGCTGCTGGGGAGGGAGAACATCGGCAAAGCGCTCGGATTCAGCATGATCGTCGTCGTCGCGATCGTCATGGCCCTGTACGCCCTGCTGCTCCGCCGCGCCTCCCGGTGGCTGCGATGACCGGGCCCACCGGGATGGACCCGGCACCGCTGTCCGCCGCGAAACCGCGGGAGCGCACCGCCTCCCGGCCGGGCGCCGGACGGCACACGGCGGCGCTGCGGGTGGCGGTCCTGCTCCCGCTCGGGGTGTTCTTCCTCCTTCCGCTCCTCGCGATGCTGGAGTTCAGCACCCGCGAAGCCGGTGGGCGGCACGGCCTGCAGGCATGGCGGGCGATCGGCCACACCCCGGCGCTGACCTCCGCGATCATCACCTCGCTCACCCTGGCCGGTCTCACGGTGGCGGCGATGCTCCTGCTTCTGGTCCCGACGGTCACCTGGGTCCGGCTCCGGCTGCCCGGGCTGCGCCGGCTGGTGGAGTTCCTGTGCCTGCTTCCCTTGATGATCCCGGCCATCGTCCTGGTCGTCGGGATCGCCCCGGTCTACGCCTGGGTCACCTATCTGCTGGGCGACACTCCCCTGACCCTCACGTTCGTGTACGTGGTGCTCGTCCTGCCGTTCTCCTACCGGGTCATCGACGCGGGCCTGGGCGCCATCGACCTCCCGACACTGACCGAGGCGGCGCGGGGGCTGGGGGCTTCATGGCCGACCGTGATCCTGCGCGTGGTCGTGCCGAACATCCGCGGTGCACTCGCCGGTGCGTCGTTCCTGGCGGTGGCACTGGTCCTGGGCGAGTTCACCCTCGCGTCGCTGCTGAACTTCGACAATCTCCAGGTCGAGATCAATCTGCTCGGCGAGGTGGACGCCGCGCTCGCCATCGCGGTGTCCCTGGCCGCGATCCTCTTCGCCGTCGCCCTGCTGCTGGCGATCTCGTTCATCGGACGCCACCGCCACCGGAACCCCCGCTGAACGGCGCCGGTCCGAGACCAGGAGGACGTTGAGAATGGATCACTTGGAACTGCAGGCGGTCCGCAAGTCGTTCGGCGGCACCCGCGCGTTGGAGGGACTGGACCTGTCCGTCAGGGCGGGCGAGTTCGTGAGCCTGCTGGGCCCGAGCGGCTGCGGCAAGACCACCACCCTGCGCATCATCGCGGGGTTCGAGTCGGCGGACGGCGGACGGGTGGTGGTGAACGGCCGGGACATCACCCATGTGCCGCCGAGCAAGCGGGACATGGGCATGGTCTTCCAGAGCTACAGCCTGTTCCCCAACCTCACCGCCCTCGGCAACGTCGAATTCGGGCTGCGGGTCCACAGACAGCCGCCCGCCACCCGCCGGACGCGCGCCGCCGAGCTGCTCGACCTCGTCGGCCTCTCCGCACAGGGCAGGCGATACCCCCACCAGCTCTCCGGCGGTCAGCAGCAGCGGGTGGCACTCGCCCGCGCACTGGCCGTCGCCCCGAAAGTCCTGTTGCTGGACGAACCACTGTCCGCGCTCGACGCCAACGTCAGGGTGAACCTGCGGGAGGAAATCCGCCGCATCCAGACCGAGTTGGGTACCACCACCCTGTTCGTCACCCACAACCAGGAGGAGGCCCTCGCGATCTCCGACCGGGTCGGGGTGATGTCCGACGGCCGGCTGGAGCAGCTGGACGTGCCCTCCACGATCTACAACAAACCGGCCACCGTCTTCGTCGCCCAGTTCGTGGGCGTGAGCAACCTCCTCCCCGGAACCGCCGACGGCGAAGCCGTGACGGTGTACGGCCGGCGGATCCCGGCTCCTGCCGCGCGCGCACTGCCTCCGGGCAGCAAGGTGAACGTGATCGTCAGGCCGGAGGAGATCCGGCTGGAGGCGTCCGGGCCCGGGGACGACCTGACCGGCGTCGTGGTCACCCGTAGCTTCCTGGGGCCGGTGACCCGGCTGAGCGTGCGGCTGGAACACGGCGACGGGCAGATCCTGCGGGTGGACACGCCGTCCGGACCGTCGGAGTCCTTCCACGCGGGGACCCGGGTCGCCCTGCGGCTGAGGCCGTCCGCGCCACTCATCGTCCGGGCCTGAAGGCAACGGCGCGGTGGTGGCCCGCTTTCGACGCGGGCGGCACCACCGCGGATCCGGCACGGCCCGGAGATCCTCACCCGACCGGCGCCATGAGCGTACGGAGCTGACGGCGGGAGCGGAGATCGAGCTTGGTGTAGACGTGGCCGAGGTGGTACTCGACGGTCTTGGCACTGACGTAGAGCTCCTTGGCGATCTCCTGATTGGTCATGCCCTGGGCCGCGAGGTGGGCGACGGCACGCTCGCGTTCCGTGAGCTGCGCCAGGTCTCCGAGCGGACTGCGTACGCCGGTCGGCGCCCCGACGGCGGCGAGTTCCTGCTCGACGCGCTGGGAAAAGGGGACTGCGCCCAACGCGTCGTAGCGGCTGCGGGCGGCCCGCAGCCGCTCCGCCGCGCGGCCCGCTTTGCCGGTTGCCAGGAGCAGCCGGCCGTAGGCGTGTTCGATCAGGGCGCGGTGGAGCGGCATGTCGTCCGGCGCTGCCGGGAGATCGACGCCTTCGCGGTACCAGCGTTCGGCGGCCCCGGGGTCCTGGCGTCCCTCGGCGAGGAGCCCTTCGAGCCACCGGATGCCCACCTGCAGGCTGGGGACGTCGAGCTCCCTGATGCGGAGCAGCGTGCGGGCGGCCTCGTCGAGTCGGCCGACGCCGATCTGCCCTTGGGCGAACAGCGGCAGCCAGATCAACCTCCAGGAGTACATGCTCCCGGTCTGCGGGCCGTCGTGGACCGGCTGCAGTGCGCGGAACATGCCGTCCGGGTCGTCCCGTGCCTGGGCCAGGACCGCTTCCGCGAGCGCCGGGTAGATGGCGTCCGAGAAGAGCGCGCTGCTCTTCGCCGCGTCGTGGGAGGCCCGGCAGTGTTCCTCGGCCGCCTGCCAGCGCCCCTGTCCGGCCGCGACCATCGCGGTGACCGCCTGTCCGGGCGCGCGCCCGGACAGTGGTCCGTTGGTCGCCGCCAGGCCCAGCGCCCGCTCGGCGCTGATCACCGCTTCCTCCCACAGGCCCGACCAGTACTGGTGGGAGGCGAGCATGAAGTGGTCCGTCGCCCGTACGTCCACGACGAGTCCGTCGCGTTGCCGCTTCGTGAGCGTGACCAGGTCCTGGGTCGCACCGCCCAGGTGCCCCATGGCTCCACGCGCGATACTCCTGGCGCGCAGCAGGACGCTGTCGTGCAGCTCCACCGCCTCCGCGTCCATCGGCAGGCTGGGGTTCCGGGCCTCGAATCCTCGCAGGGTCGGTGCGGCCCCGTCGATCCACTCGGAGGCGAGGACCCACAGGTATTCGGCGTACCCGACGGTCTGGGGGTTGGACGGTCCCAGTTCCAGGGCCCGGCGCAGTGGTGTCAGTGCGTCTGCTCCCCGGCTCTGCCAGACGTAGACCCCTCCGAGCCAGATGAGGGCGAGCGCGGCCGCCTCGGTGTCTTCGTGCTCGTCCGCCTGCTGTACGGCCCGGGTCAGCAGGTCTTCGGCCGTGGCGAAGTCGCCGCGTCCGAAGGCGAGACGGCCGAGCACCGTGCTGCGCGCGGCCGAAGGGGCGCACTGCTGGATGGACTGCTGGAGCGAGTATCCGCGCTGGTAGTCGTTGGCCTGGAGCAGGTGGGTGGTGGCGGCCAGCAGGCGGTGTTCCTGGATGGTCCGGTTCTCGGACAGGTCTGCCGCCCAGAGCAGGAGTGTGGCGGCTCGGGCTCCGCGGCCGGCGGTGGCCTGTCGTTCGGCCTCGGTGTGCAGTTCGTCGGCGAGTGCGGCGTCGGAGTGGTCGGTGGCCGCGACGCGGTGGGCCCAGGATGCGTTGGTGTCGACAAGTGGGACCGCAGCGGCGTGCAACTGGTGGCGGCGCGGGGGCGAGATGGCTTCGTAGATGGCGGTGCGCTGGAGGTTGTGGCGCAGGCGTAGTGGTGTGGTCGTGCTCTCGGGCCACCACTCGACGAGTCCGGAGGCGAGGGCGGGTTCGAGTGCGGTCGCGGCGTGGTCGACGCCTGCGACCTCGGCGGCCACCGCCAGCGGGACCTGGGCGTCGAGGACTGCGAGGGCTTCCACGAGACCGCGGGAGTCGTGGTTCAGTCCGGCGAGGATCTGGCGCACGGTGGCGGCGAGCGAGTCGGGGACCGGCAGGGTGCTGTGCGGGTCGGCGAGGTCCTGTATCGACGCCTGCGTGAACAACGAGCGCAGGTAGAGCGGGTGTCCGCCGGTGTGATCCCGTAGCCGGTCGGCGGCTCCGGTGTCCAGGTCCGGGGCGCCTGAGGCACGCGCCAGTTGGATGACCTCGGCTCTGTCCAGCCCGGCGAGGCTCACCACGACGGCGTGCTCCGCGGCCGCCACCAGTCGTTCCGGGGCGTCCTTCTCGTCGGTCCGCCGGATTCCCGTCGGCAGGCCGGGCGGGGCGGTGCGGTTGGTGGCCACCAGCAGGATCCGCTCGGTCCACCATCGCCGTACCAGGAACTTGAGCACGCCCATCGACGCCTCGTCGATCCACTGGACGTCGTCGACGACGAGGGCGACCGGGCCGTGCGCTTCGAGCGCCCCCAGCAGGCGGATCAGCTCGGACCCGACCTCTACGGGGGCGGCGCCTTCGGTGGCCCTCGGTAGCAGTGGATAGCCGTGGAGCTCGTTCTGCGGCACCCGGCGCAGCAGTTGTTCGACTACGCCGAACCGGTAGTCCTGCTCGGCGGGATCGCAGGTGGCCCAGTACTGCGAGAAGCCTTCCAGGCCGGTCACCGCTTTGCGGACCAGGGCGGACTTCCCGATGCCTGCTTCGCCTTCGACCATGACGAGGCACGGCGCGCCTTGCGCTGCCCTGGCGGCGCACTCGGCCACCGTGGTGAGTTCGGTGCCGCGTCCCACGAACTCGGCATAGGCGGACTCCATCGTGCTGCCCCGTTCTCCTCGCCTGTCGTCGGCGGGACCTGCATACAACCTCAGGCGTTCTCCTGGTACCGGCAGAACACGCGGGCGGCTCTTGGTGGGGCTGCTCGACGAGGTCGTCCGTTCGGGTAGGAGTGGAGGGAGTCGAACCCTCACGCCCGTCGGGCACCGGGACTTGAATCCGGCGCGTCTGCCAGTTCCGCCACGCTACCTCGCGCTGTTCAGCCAAGCGTATCTCTGGTGGGTCTTCGTCCCGGCGGCGCGGCGCGGGCGCCGGTGGTGTTCACCCGGTGCGCGGGCGGACGAGCGTGCGTCAGAGGCGTCAGAGGTAGACGCCGGTGAACTCCTGGGTCCGTTTCGGGTCCAGCAGTACGGCCGGTGTGCGGGAGGCGTGGGCGTAGAGCTGTGCCAGGGTGGCGGGGGCTTTGAGGTCGTCGGCTGCACCCTCGTTCCAGCGGCTGATCTCCTCCTGGTTCAGGGGACCCACTTCGACCTGGGCCAGACACCGGCCGGGTCGGACGATCGCGGGGTGCAGGCGGTGGACGTCCTCGTTGGTGGTGATGATGAGAAGGGTTCGGCCGCCTTGTCCGAGGATGCCGTCGCTGAGGTTGAGCAGCCGGGCCATTCCCTGGCCGGTGGAACTCTTGGCGTCGGAGCGCAGGAGTTCGTCGCAGTCCTCCAGGATCAGTGCGCTCCATTCGGAGTCGCGTGGGGTGGTCGGTACGGCTGCGGTCATCAGGTAGCCGGAGGAGGAGAACAGTTTCTCGGGGTCCAGGACGTATTCGAATCCGCACCAGCTCCGCCAGGATCGGGCGAGTGATCGCAGGGCGGTGGTCTTCCCGGTGCCGGGGGGTCCGTACATCAGGACGATGGATCCGCCGAGCGCTGCGGGGGTCATGTCGGTGAGGTGGTCGAAGCGGGTTGCTGCGGTCCCGGCGTAGTTCTCACGGATGTCCGTCCAGCGGGGGACACGGATGTCCCGGCAGACCCGGGTGGGCGTGCCGCGGTCGGAGAGGTGCCAGAATCCGATCGGGACCGTGTGGTCGTCCGTGGTGGGGTTCTGGCCGTAGGCGGTGACGATGTCGGCGAGGACGGTCCTTGCCAGGTCGGGGGTGGCGGCTGTGACCTGGACCTGGCCTTCGACGGACGTCGAGCACTTGAGGTTGCGGATGAAGGTTCCCGTCCACCCGGGCCCGGCGAGCATGCAGATGTCGTAGCTCTCCGATGTGTGGCGTCGCACCACCTGGGGGTCGTTGGGTGCGGGGGCTCCGTCCGGCTTCGCCCGTAGGTGCTGGATCTCTGCGCTGCAGGAGTACGGTTGGGTTCCGTCCACGAACGAGGCCAGGGCGAGGGCGGTGATCGCCTGCCTGGGGCTGTCCGAACCGTTCAGGAACTGCAGTGGCAGGCGTTGAGCGGGATCCTCCGCGGATGCTCGCCAGAGCGGGGTGGGGGCGGAGGTCACGACTCACCGTTCCCGTCCTCGGACCGGGGGACGTCAGGTGTTGCCGTCCCTTCTTCGGTCCGCTGCTCCCGGATCAGGTCGACCACGTCGTCCAGGTTGGTCAGGGACCGGATGTCCTCGTCGGTGATCTGTACGGAGAACCGGTCTTCGACCGCCAGAGCGAACTCGACCAGTGACAGGGAGTCGATTCCCAGGGAGTCGAAGGACTGCTGGCCCGGATCGTCTTCGAGCGCCACTTCGAGATCACGTTGGAGGATTTCGACGAGACCGTCGAGGATCTCAGCTGTGGCTGCGTCCTCCTGGTTCGGGTCGGCGGCAGGTTGCGGTACGGGGCCAGGCGGCATGGTTGGGTCCTTCCCCACGGGCACGACGGACGTCTCCATGGTCCGCTGGCGGGAGATGGATCTTTCACGCTCCTCGGGCAGACGATCGGGAAGATCCGGTGTCCTCGGGCTGTCCCCGTCCGGGGGACGTCCGAGGGGGTGTGTCCGAAGGGGCCTTGGGCCGGCGGGGAGCGTCGCAGGGCTCAGGCGTCGGGTGCCCGACGGGACGGGAAGCTTTTGATCTTTATCCAGTCCCGGGAGCGGCGGCCTGGCAGGTACGGACTGGCCAGGCGTTTGGCGACCACTCCGTCCCAGCCTTCCCGCACCGCCTGGGCGAAGGCTTCGGTTCCCATCCCCGGCCAGAAGGCCGGCGCCTGGACGTGCTCGGAGACCAGCTGCAGGTCGTCCAGCAGTTCGCGGCGTGCGAGGTAGGGGATGTGGAGGACGGGGTCACCCAGGTGCAGCACGTCGTAGAGCATCAGGCGGACCGGGGTCCGGTGTCTGACTTGCTCGACCGCTGCCGGGTGGTGGAGGCTCATGCGTTGTTGCAGCCACTCGAAGGAGGGCCGGCCCGCGCCGTCGAGGACCACGATCTCGCCGTCCAGCAGTGCCGGAAGCCCGGTGAGCACCAGGGCCGGTAGTTCCTCGACGAGTTCCGGGTAGCCGGCGGTGACGTCCGTCGCCATCTGTGACCACAGCTGCACCGTTCCGTTCCCGGGGAAACGGGCGATCACCCGGGCTCCGTTCCACAGTGGCTCGAACGCGTAGTCCCCTTCGCTGTCGGGCCCGGGCAGCAGGCCGATCACAGCGAGCATGGGTGCCGGTACCGGCATCACGTCGGTCGTCCCCGGCGAGCGGAGGCTCATATCTCCAGCATCTCACCGCGCCACGGCCCTTCCGCGCGGTCGGAGCCGTCGGGCCCGGGGCATACCGGACAGGCGGTCCGCGGGGCTGAGCACTACGATGATCGGCCAGGAACGACGGTGCGGGGTGGTAGCTCAGCAGGTCAGAGCAGAGGACTCATAATCCTCCGGTCGCGGGTTCGAGCCCCGCCCACCCCACCGACGAGGTGCAGCCCTTCCTCGGCGCTCACTCGATCCGGTTCAGGCAGTCTGCCGGGGTGTCCGGGGCGATCTTCTCAGGGAGGCCGTCGGCACCGGGTACGTCGCGTTTGACGATCAGTGGCCAGGCTCCTCGGGGG
The DNA here is from genome assembly GCF_040651175.1 of Kitasatospora sp. NPDC048540. Lineage (NCBI taxonomy): Bacteria > Bacillati > Actinomycetota > Actinomycetes > Kitasatosporales > Streptomycetaceae > Kitasatospora > Kitasatospora sp. NPDC048540. Next base: position 321 of record NZ_JBEZIR010000157.1, on the reverse strand, counting down.
CCGGCGTTCTCCAGGAGGTAGAAGGCTGCTTCCGTACCGTCCGGCAGGGGCCCGGCTGCGAGGGGGATTCCGCGAAGCGTCTCGGAACTCGCCTGTGGCTTTTCGAACTTCGCCATTGATGCCAACCCTTGCCGACGACGATCAGGATCCGGCCTGACCGCTGCGGTCGATCGGTCAGCGTGACAGGCCAGCCCATCCTCGATGTCGGGCCGCCCCCTGCGGCACACCGGAAGTACAGCCGTCGGTGCAGCGTCGGGAGCCGGTTGTCGTCGTCACCGGTCCGTCGGCGGGGCCGCCCGTGCTCTGCGCACGGGCGGCCCC
>NZ_JBEZIR010000156.1:0-18169 GCF_040651175.1 Kitasatospora sp. NPDC048540 | reverse complement strand
CCTCCACCGCTACAACTACCATCGCTGCCACACCGCCATCGGAGGACAACCACCGATCAGCCGTGTCAACAACCCTGCGGGTCAATACAGCTAGCGCCACCGGGCGGGCGCGCCGCACCCTCGCGTCGCCGCGCCCGCCGGACACCCACCGGCCCGCGCGTACGGGTGGGGCGTGGACGCCCCGCTTTACGCGTACCGGTCTCCGGGCGCTGCGCCACGGTTGTGCGCACTCACCGCTACCCGGCCGGCCGTCGCCGGGGGAACGCCAAAGGGCGGGACCGCGTGCGGTCCCGCCCTCCGGTGGGCTGCTCAGTGGCCGGTGCGCAGCAGGGTGCGGATCACCCGCATCGCGACGGACAGGCTGGACAGCTCGTAGTTGTCCGAACCCCTTATGTCGTCGAGGGTGGTCTTGGCCCGCGTCATCAGCGTGCTGTTGAGCTCGGCCCAGGCGCCGTAGCGCTCCTCCGGCGAGGAGCCCTCGGGGCCGCAGGCCAGGATGTCCGCGGTGAGCGCGGCGTGCGCGGCGAACAGGTCCTCGCGGATGGCCGCACGGGCCATCGAGGACCAGCGGTCGGTCCGCGGCAGCTCGATGATCCGGTCCAGCAGGTGGGTGATCTGCAGGCGGTCGGCGAGGTCGTAGTAGAGCTCGGCGACCTCCATCACGTCGGCGTCCGAGCGGTCCGCGACACCGACGATGTCCAGGGTCGGGAAGGCCGAGGACAGGCCGGCCACCCGGGTGGCGAGGGCCTCGGGCACGCCCGAGGCGGACAGCTCCTGGTAGATCTTCTCGAACCAGGCCGCGTCCTCGCCGCGCAGCGGCTTGGGCAGGCTGTCCCAGACCTGGTTGACCCGGTCGTGGAAGAACTCGATGGTGCCGGCGATGTCCAGCGGCTGGCGGCGGTTGTTGAGCATCCACCGGGTGGCACGCTCGACCAGACGGCGGGCGTGCAGCCGCATCCGGGTCTGGACCTCGGCGGGGACCTGGTTGTCCAGCTCCTCGATCTGGTCCCAGAGCTGCTCCAGGCCGAACACCGCGCGGGCGGCCGCGTGGGTGCGGGCGATCTCCTCCATCGTCGCGCCGGTCTCCTCGCGGAGCCGGAACGCGAAGGTGCAGCCACCGCGGTTGATCGTGTCGTTGACGATCAGGGTGGTGATGATCTCCCGGCGCAGCGGGTGGTTGTCGATCGCCTCGGCGAACTTGGCCCGCAGCGCGCTCGGGAAGTACGCGTGCAGCACGGTGCGGAAGTACGGGTCGTCGGGCAGCCCGGTGGCGAGCAGCTCGTCGGCCAGCGTGATCTTCGTGTAGGCGAGCAGCACGGACAGCTCGGGCTGCGAGAGCCCGCGGCCGTTCTGCTGGCGGTCGCGGATCTGGCGCTCGGTGGGCAGGAACTCCAGCGCCCGGTCGAGCTGGCCGTTGGCCTCCAGGCGGTTGATCATCCGGGAGTGCACGTTGACCATCGAGACGGCCTGGGCGACGGCGTTGGCCAGCACCACGTTCTGCGCGTAGTTGTTGCGCAGCACCAGGTGGCCGACCTCGTCGGTCATCTCGGCGAGCAGGGCGTTGCGCTGCTTGACCGTCATGTCGCCGTCGGCGACCACCTGGTTGAGCAGGATCTTGATGTTGACCTCGTGGTCCGAGGTGTCCACACCGGCGGAGTTGTCGATCGCGTCGGTGTTGATCCAGCCGCCGGTGCCCTCGGGGCCGCCGGTGGCCGCGTACTCGATCCGGCCGAGCTGGGTGCAGCCGAGGTTGCCGCCCTCGCCGATCACCCGGGCCCTGACCTGCTCGCCGTTGACCCGGATGGCGTCGTTGGCCTTGTCGCCGACCTCGGCGTTGGTCTCGCTGGAGGCCTTGATGTAGGTGCCGATGCCGCCGTTCCAGAACAGGTCGACGGGCGCCTGGAGGATGGCCTTCATCAGCTCGGCCGGGGTGAGCTTGGCGGCGTCGAGGCCGAGCCGCTCGCGGACCTGCGGGGAGAGCTGGATGGCCTTGGCGGAGCGCGGGAAGACCCCGCCGCCGGCCGAGATCAGCGACTTGTCGTAGTCGTCCCAGGAGCTGCGCGGCACGTCGAACAGGCGGCGGCGCTCGGCGAAGGAGACCGCGGCGTCCGGGTCCGGGTCGAGGAAGATGTGCCGGTGGTCGAAGGCGGCGACCAGGCGGATGTGCTCGCTGAGCAGCATGCCGTTGCCGAACACGTCACCGGACATGTCGCCGATGCCGACCACGGTGAAGTCCTCGGTCTGGGTGTCGTGGCCCAGCTCGCGGAAGTTGCGCTTGACCGACTCCCAGGCGCCGCGGGCGGTGATGCCCATGCCCTTGTGGTCGTAGCCGGCCGAGCCGCCGGAGGCGAACGCGTCGCCCAGCCAGAAGCCGTACGACTCGGCGACCCCGTTGGCGATGTCCGAGAAGGTCGCGGTGCCCTTGTCGGCGGCGACCACCAGGTAGGTGTCGTCCTCGTCGTGGCGGACCACGTCGGCGGGGTGGACGACGTCACCGGCGACCAGGTTGTCGGTGATGTCGAGCAGCGCCGAGATGAAGGTCTTGTACGAGGCGATGCCCTCTGCCATCCAGGCGTCGCGGTCCACCGACGGGTCCGGCAGCTGCTTGGCGACGAAGCCGCCCTTGGCGCCGACCGGGACGATCACGGTGTTCTTGACCATCTGGGCCTTGACCAGGCCGAGGATCTCGGTGCGGAAGTCCTCTCGCCGGTCGGACCAGCGCAGACCGCCGCGGGCGACCTTGCCGAAGCGCAGGTGGACGCCCTCGACCCGGGGCGAGTAGACCCAGATCTCGAACGCCGGGCGCGGGGCCGGCAGGTCCGGGATGGCCTTCGGGTCGAACTTCATCGACACGTAGGAGTGCCACTGGCCGTCGGCCGCGTGCTGGAAGAAGTTGGTCCGCAGGGTGGCGTTGATCAGGTGCAGGAAGGAGCGCAGGATGCGGTCCTCGTCCAGCGAGACGACCTCGTCGAGGGCGCCGTTGAGCTCCTCGAAGATGCCCTCGGTGAGCTCCTGCGCACCCGAGCGGTGGCTGGGGCTGAGCCGGGCCTCGAAGAGGTTGACCAGCAGCCGGGTGGAGTGGGTGTTGTTGCGGAGCGCGTCCTCCATGTAGTCCTGGGAGAAGGTGCTCCCGGCCTGCCGGAGGTACTTGGCGTACGCGCGCAGCACGACGGCCTGGCGCCAGTTCAGCCCGGCGGTCAGGACCAGCTCGTTGAAGCCGTCGTTCTCGGCCTTGCCCGTCCAGGTGGCCGAGAAGGCCTCCTGGAAGCGCTCGCGCGCCTCGTCGCTCAGCTCGGTGGCCTCGCGCAGCTTCAGGCCGAAGTCGTAGACCCACGCGGTGCTGCCGTCGGAGCGGCGCAGCGCGTACGGGTGCTCGTCGAGCACCTCGACGCCCAGGCGCTGCAGGACCGGCAGGACCTCGGTGAGCGAGATCGGGCCGCCGACCCGGTAGATCTTGAAGCGGCGCTCGTCGTCGCCGGCGCCGACCGGCTGGTAGAGGTTGAGCCGGAAGTCGCCCTCGCCGTGCAGCGCCTCGATCTGCTTGAGGTCGGAGACCGCGGTGCGGGCGGTGAAGTCGGCCCGGTAGCCGTCGGGGAAGGCGTTGGCGTAGCGGTGGCCGAGCTCGGCGGCCCGCTCCTCGCCCAGCTCGATGTGCAGCTGGTCGTGGAAGCTGTCCATCCAGAACCGGGCGGCCTCGGCCAGCTTGGCCTCGATCCGCTCGATCTCGGCGTCGCCGAGCTGCGGCAGCTCGGTGCCGGCGGCGACCCGGACCACGAAGTGCAGGCGGGTCAGCACCGACTCGGTGGCGTGCACGGTGTAGTCGATCGACTCGCCGTTGAGCTCCTCCATGAGGATCTCCATCAGGCGCAGCCGGATCCGCGTGGTGTAGCGGTCGCGCGGCAGGTAGACGAAGGCCGAGAAGTAGCGGCCGTAGTCGTCCTGGCGCAGGAACAGCCGCAGCCGGCGGCGCTCCTGCAGGTAGAGCACGCTGGTGGCGATGGAGAGCAGCTCGGCGGCGGCGGTCTGGAAGATCTCGTCCCGGGGGAAGGTCTCCATGATCTGCAGCAGGTCGCGGCCGTCGTGGCTGTCGCTGGAGAAACCGGAGTCGGCGAGGACCTCCTGCACCTTGCGGCGGACCACCGGGATCCGGGTGACCGACTCGGTGTACGCGGCGGAGGAGAACAGGCCGAGGAAACGGCGCTCGCCGATCACCTCGCCGTTGGCGTCGAACTTCTTCACGCCGACGTAGTCGAGGTAGGCGGGGCGGTGCACGGTGGCGCGGCTGTTGGCCTTGGTGAGGACCAGCAGCTTCTTCTCGTGCGCCTTGGCCCGGACCGGGGCCGACAGCCGGCCGAACGCCTCAGCCACCGGGTGGTGGTCGACGTCGTGGCTGATCGGGTCGGAGCGCAGCACGCCGAGGCCGGTGCCGGGGACGGCCCGCAGCACCTCCTCGCCGCGGTGCTCGGCCAGGTCGTACTCGCGGTAGCCGAGGAAGGTGAAGTGGTCGTCGGCCAGCCAGCGCATCAGCTCCCAGGCCTCGCCGACCTCCTGCTCGGGCAGGTGGGCCGGGGGCTCCTCGGCGAGCTCGTCGGCGAGCCGCAGCGCGGAGTCGCGCATCTTGGTCCAGTCCTCGACGACCTCGCGGACGTCGCCCAGGATCCGGCGCAGGTTGGTCTCGATGGCACGGAGGTCGTCGCGGTCGGTCTCGCGGTCGATCTCGATGTGCATCCAGGACTCGACGGTCGCGTCGGCCGGCCAGCCGGTGCCGGCGGCCTGGCTGCGCGAGCAGGCGTCGATGTCCAGGATCTCCAGCAGCTTGCCGGTGATGTCACGGCGGACCGCCAGCTGGGGGTGGATCACGACGTGGATGCCGCGGTCCTCGCGGGTCAGCTCGTTGGTGACCGAGTCGACCAGGAAGGACATGTCGTCGGTGACCACCTCGACCACGGTGTGGCCGCAGGACCAGCCGTTCTCCTCGACGGTCGGGGTGTAGACCCGCACCTCCGCGGTGCCCTGGGGCCGCTTGAGCCCCAGCCGGTAGTGCGAGGCCGCCGCGCCGTACACGTCGACCGGGTCCCGGTCGACCAGGTCCTCGGGAGCGGTGTGGAGGTAGTAGTGGTGCAGGTACGCGGTCAGAGCGCCGTTGCTCAGACCCTCTCCCGGCGCCGCTCCCCCCACCTGGCTGTTCTCAGCGGCTGCTGCTGCCTTGGCGAGCAGTTCGGCCTTGGCTGCGTCCAGCTTGGTCTGCATGACTGTTTGGCTCCTGTCGCGCGCCGTTGCGTGACTCGGTGGTGGTGGCTGGGTGTACACCGCCGGGTCCGTCCGCAATCCTCCCGCATGATCCTGATGAAAACCGCTCATGCCACGCATGAGCGGCTGCGCATCTGGGTACGAGACGACGTTTGGCCTGCGTCGATCGGGTCCGGCGACGCCAGTCAGCCTAACCTGATGAAACGAAGGTGTCAGGGGACACGGAGGAGCAATCCTGCAGGGAGATCGTTCCTTCCTGGACACCTTGTCCAAACGGCATGATCGGACTGTCAGCGACTGCCGGATTGCCCGGCGGCGTCTCCCCGTCCGTGACCCCGGCCTTCACCGCTTCTTGATCGACTCTTCGCCGGACCTTCGTCCCGTCCGCTCAGCCCATGTGCGGGTACCGGTGGCCGGTCGGCGGCACGAAGGTCTCCTTGATCGACCGGGGCGAGGTCCAGCGCAGCAGGTTCTGCGCCGCGCCCGCCTTGTCGTTGGTGCCGGAGGCCCGTCCGCCGCCGAACGGCTGCTGGCCGACCACCGCACCGGTCGGCTTGTCGTTGACGTAGAAGTTGCCCGCGGCGAACCGCAGCCGCTCCACGGCCTGCGCGATGGCGTACCGGTCCTGGGCGATCACCGCGCCGGTCAGCCCGTACGGCGAGCCGCCGTCCACCCGGTCCAGCACGTCCGGCCAGCGGGCGTCCTCGTAGACCTGCACGGCCAGGATCGGGCCGAAGTACTCGGTCCGGAAGACCTCGTTGCGCGGGTCGGCGCAGAGCAGCACGGTGGGCCGCACGAAGTACCCGATCGCGTCGTCGTACTGGCCGCCGGCCACCAGCTCCACCGCCGGGTCGCGCTCGGCCCGCTCGATCGCGGCGACGTTCCTGGCGTACGCCTTGGCGTCGATCAGCGCGCCCATGAAGTTGCTCAGGTCGCTGACGTCGCCGACGGTCAGCGCGTCCACCTCGGCCAGGAAGTCGTCCTTGATCCGCTGCCACAGCCCGCGCGGCAGATAGGCCCGGGACAGCGCCGAGCACTTCTGCCCCTGGTACTCGAAGGCGCCGCGCAGCAGCGCGGTGCGCAGCACGCCGGGGTCGGCCGACGGGTGGGCGACCAGGAAGTCCTTGCCCCCGGTCTCGCCGACGATCCGCGGGTAGCCGCGGTACGAGCCGAGGTTGGCGCCGATGGTCTGCCACAGTGTCCGGAAGGTGGCGGTCGACCCGGTGAAGTGCAGCCCGGCCAGCGCCGGGTTGCCGAGGACGACCTGGGAGGTCGCCTGGCCGTCCCCGGTGACCAGGTTGATCACCCCGGGCGGCAGGCCGGCCGCCTCGAGCAGCCGCATCAGGTAGTGCGCCGAGAGCGTCTGGGTGGGCGCCGGCTTCCAGACCACGGTGTTGCCCATCAGCGCGGGAGCGGTGGGCAGGTTGCCCGCGATGGCGGTGAAGTTGAACGGGGTGACCGCGTAGACGAAGCCCTCCAGCGGGCGGTGGTCGGTGCGGTTCCACACCCCGGGCGAGGACTGCGGCTGCTCGGCCAGGATCTGCCGGGCGAAGTGCACGTTGAACCGCCAGAAGTCGGCCAGCTCGCACGGCGCGTCGATCTCCGCCTGCTGGGCGGTCTTGGACTGGCCGAGCATGGTCGCCGCGGCCACCGTCTCCCGCCACGGTCCGGCCAGCAGGTCGGCCGCGCGCAGGAACACGGCGGCCCGGTCGTCGAAGGAGAGCGAGCGCCACTCGGCGCCCGCCGCCAGCGCCGCGTCCACGGCCAGCTGCGCGTCCTGGTGGGTGGCGTTGCCGAGGACACCCAGGCGGGCCGCGTGGTGGTGCGGCTGGACCACCTCGATCCGCTCGCCGCCGCCGAACCGCAGCTCGCCCGCGATGGTCATCGGGAGCGGGATCTGCTCGCCGGCCAGCTCGTCCAACTTCTGCTCCAGCCGGGCCCGCTCGGGACTGCCGGGCGCGTAGCCGTTCGGCGGTTCGTTGACGGGGGTCGGGACCTGGGTCACTGCGTCGATCGGCACGGGGTCGCTCCACGGGGTCCGGGTGGCCGGCGCCGGCCGGCTCGGGCCGGCGCCGGCGTCAGGCGGGGTTGACCCGTCCAGACTGGCCAACCGGCCACCGAACCGCCCGGGGCGACACGCCCGGCGGCCCGGTCACCGGGCGGGGCCTGCGCCGACGGGTCAGTGCCGGGGAGCCCGCCGACGGGCCCCTCCCGGGCGACGGGCAGACCGGACGCCCCTCAGGCCGCCAGCTCCGCGGCCAGCTCGACCGCCTCCGCCAGGGTGTCCACCACCGGGACACCGACCACCTCGAGCTTCGCCCGGGTGTGCGAACCGCCGGTGTACAGCACCGCGTGCAGCCCCCACTCCAGGGCGGCCTGCGCATCGTCGGCGGCGTCCCCGATCAGGACCGTGTGCCGCGGCTCCACCTTCGGCCCGAGCTCCGCCAGGTGGCGGGCGAGGTGGCCCGCCTTGCGCCCGCCCGAGGCACCCCGGCGGCCGTCCACCCGCAGGAAGTGCTCCAGCAGCCCGAACCCCTCCACCACCGGCACCAGCCGCTCGTGCTCGTACATCGACAGCAGCGACTGGCTGCAGCCCGCCTCGCGCCAGCCGCTGAGCAGGCCCGGTACGCCCTCGGTCAGCGGGCAGGCGGGGCTCAGCTCGGCGTACCGGCGGTGGAAGGCCTCGTCCAGCGCCTCCCACTCGGCCTGGCTCGGGTCACGGCCGAGCAGCCGCTGGTAGAAGCGGGGGATGGGTATCTCGTACATCTCCCGGTACTGCTCCAGGGTGAGCGGGGAGATGCCGATGGTCTCGAAGGCCGCGTTGCTCGCGCCGAGCACCGCGTCCATGTCGTGGAACAGCGTTCCGTTCCAGTCCCAGACGATATGAGTGCGCACCCTGGAACGGTACCGGCCGGGCCGGCGCGAGCGGAAAGGGACGTCCCCGGCGGGGGGCTCAGGGCTCGGGCCGGCCGGGCTCAGGCCAGCAGGCCGGGGATCTCCTGGGTCGCGAACCAGAGCAGCTCGTGGTCCTCGGCCCCGCCGACCGTGAACTGGGCGTCCGCGTCGCCCTTGTCCGCCGCGGCGATGGCCTGCGCGGCGGCGGCCACGTCCGCCGCCACCTCCTCGTCGGCCGCGTCCGCGTGCACGGCGGCGGCCTTCGCCAGCCGCACCGGGCCCGACAGCACGACCCGGCCGAGCGCCGACTGGTCCTGGTACTCGTCACCGGGGAACGGCTGCACCGCGGAGTCGGCGACCTCGACGGCCACCACGACCCGGCGGCGCGGCGCGGCGCCGTCCTCGGCGAGCAGCCGGAGCGAGGACTCGGCGGCCCGGTTGAGCGCCGCGTACTCCAGCTCCTCGAGGTCGTCGCTGACGTACCACTCGCGCAGCGCGGGCGTCACCGCGTAGGCCACCGCCCGGTCCAGCTCGCCGCCCGGGTGCGCGGCCGCCAGACCCTTCAACGTGGTGGGCACGTACACGCGCATCGGGAGCACCTTCCTCGATCTGGCCGCGGCCATCACGCCGCGTCCCCAAGAATACGGCCCGCGTGATCACCCCGGCACCGCCGTCCCGGCGACGGTCCGGCCCCCGCGCGGGACCACCGAGCCCTTCCGGGGGCGACGGGGCCGCACAGGGCCGGGCCGGCTCCCGTGCAGGACCGCACGCACGCACGCGCGCCCGCCCGCCGCCTCACCCGAACGCGGACCACCCCACTCCCGCAAGCCACCCCGCCCGCACCCGGGCCTCGGCCCCAGCCGGACACGGGACAACCCGCACGCGGCCGCAACGCTGCGCCGGCCGCCCGATCCGCACATCCGCTGCCCCGCGCCCGAGCAAGGAGCAGCCGTTCCGGCCGGAGCGCAGCGGCTCCCGTCCAGAAGCGCCCCGCCCCGGACCTCGCCCCCCCGGCCGCCGGTCCCCCGGGTCAGCCCGCGGCCGCGCCGAGCGCCGCCCGGCTGGTGATCAGCGCGGACTCCAGCACCGCGGCCCGCCGGGCCGGGTCCATCATGTTGGGGCCCATCACCGCCAGGTCGGCCTGGGTCGGGGCGAGCAGCCGCACCCGGATCCCCACCGCCCGCAGCTCCCGCACCTCCCGCAGCAGCTGCCGGGTGACCGCCCTGCGGTAGCGGCTGAGCAGCTGCGCCAGCACACCCCGCGGCCGGTCGCGCGCACGCCACTCGCGCAGCGCGGCGACGGTGCCCCGGGCCGGTTCGGCCCGCCCGGCGGGGTGCAGCCGGATGCCCATCGGCGCCAGCACGTACACCTCGTCCAGGCCGCGGCCGTTCATCAGGTCCGCGTTGGTGGCCGACCAGCAGCCGCCGTCGACGTACCGCCCGCCGGCCACCTCGACCGGCGCGAACCAGCCGGGGATCGCGCAGGATGCCATCACCGCCTCGGCGACCCCGGCCGCCGGCGCACCCAGGTCGCCGAAGGCCACCCGGCGGCCGGTCCGGTAGTCGACGGCGGCCACCCGCAGCGCGCTGCCCTCGGGCCAGCCGCCGTCGCCGAACAGCTTCCTGACCAGGTCGCCGATGGGCGCGACCGAGCCCCGGCCGGGCGGCACGGCGGCGGAGACCATGGTGAGGAACGGGTAGTCGCGCGGGTGCCGGACGGCGTCCCGCAGCAGCCCCGGCGAGCCGATCGCCGCCTGCGGCCGCGGCGGCAGGGCCCCGCCCACCACCGTGTCGTAGTCGAAGTCGATGTCCATCAGCGGTCCGGCGGTCACCGGCCGTCCCAGCTGGTGGTCGCGGAGCTGTCCGGGCTCGACCCCGGCCGCGAGCAGGGTGCCCAGGAGGGCGCCCGCGGAGGTGCCGAGGAGCACCTCGGCGCTGCCCGGCCGCCAGCCGGTGGCCTCCTCCACCGCGCACAGCGCGCCGACCGTCCAGGCGGCGCCCAGCATCCCGCCCCCGCCCAGCACCAGCCCGCGCCGGATCCCGCTTCCGGGCCGCCCGTGCCGTACCCGCTCCGTGGCCGGCCCGCTCCTGGCCGGCCGGCCGTCTCCGGTGGACACCTGGGTCACGCCGTCTCCGCCCGCATCGTGGGAATCCGCTCCCCCGATACTGCGCCCTACCCGCCGGTAGGCCCGGTAGGGCAACGCCCTGATCGCAGCAGTCACCCGTCCCCCTTCGGGCCACGCCCGTCCGCCCCGGACGTCAACCCGGCGCGGACGGGGGCGGGCGGCCGGGCCCCGCACGCCGTACGTGCCACCCGGATAGGTGACAACGGACGGTCGGCGGCCGGCCCGCCGCAGCCGCTTGCCGCCCGCACCCCGCCTCGGTACCAAGGGACCCGCCGCCACACACCGCCGCGCCCACCCGGGAGGTCCGCCGTGCCCGAAGCCACCCTGCCCGCCACCGACGCACCCACCATTGCCACCGCCACCGCCACTGCCACCACCACCGCACACACCGCATACGCCGCACCCACCGCACACGCCACCACCGCGCCCGAGCCCGCCCCTCAGCCCGGAGCACGGCCGCTACCACCCGGCCCGAGCATCCGCCCGCTGGCGCCCGTACCCGGCCACCACCGCCCGCGCCGCCCGGTCCGCCACCCGCACCCGCACCCGTACCCGCCCACCGCCCCGGGGGCGCCGCGCGCCGCAGCGCACCGCGCCCGGCACGCCGGGCCCTCGCAGGCCCTCCTCCCGCGCCACCCGCGGACGGCGTGCGCCCCTGCCCACGGCGCGGGGCAGGGCGAGCTCGCGACCCGTTTCGCGCACCGGCTGGTGGAGGTGCTGACCGGCGTACGCCCGGTCGGCCAGCTCCAGCGGCACACCACGCTCAAGGGCTACCAGCAGATCGTCGCGCTGGTCCGCAACGGCCCGCTGCGCCCGCACGGCCGCGCGCCGCGCACCCGCCTCGGCCGGGTGTACGACTCCGCGCCACGCAGCGGGGCGCTGGAGGTGTGCGTCCGGGTGGAGTTCGGTCCGCGCCACCACATGGTGGCGTTCCGGCTGGAGCAGCACCGCCAGTCGCAGCAGTGGCAGTGCGCCGCCGTGGAGGCCCGCTGACCCTGCCCCGACGGCCTCCGCCCGCACACGCGCCAGGGCGCCGCCCCCGTAGAACGGGAAGCGGCGCCCTGGCGCGTGCAGTGCCTGTCAGGCGAAGCCAGATCAGCCCTTGCGGCGACGGCCGCCCTTGGCCGCCTTCGCGGCCTTGCGGCGCTCGGCGCGGGTCAGCCCGTCGCCCTCCTCGGCCGCGAGGTCGTCGAAGTCGCCCTCGACCACGCCGCCGCCGATCTCGTCCGACGGCGCGACGTAGTGCAGCTTCTTGCGCTGCGGCGCCTCCAGGCCCTTGGCCTTGATCTCGGGACGCGCGTCGGCCTTCTCCAGCGAGATGTCGGAGTCGGCCACCGGCACCTCCTCGACCTGCTGCTCGACCTGGACCTCCAGGTTGAACAGGTAGCCGACGGACTCCTCCTTGATGCCCTCCATCATCGCGGAGAACAGGTCGAAGCCCTCCCGCTGGTACTCGACCAGCGGATCGCGCTGGGCGTAGGCACGCAGCGCGATGCCCTCCTGGAGGTAGTCCATCTCGTACAGGTGCTCGCGCCAGCGGCGGTCCAGCACCGACAGCACCACGCGGCGCTCCAGCTCGCGCATGATCTGCTCGCCGAGCTGGTCCTCGCGGGCGCCGTACTGGGACTGGATGTCCTCCTGCAGCACCTTGGTGAGGAAGTCGGGGGTCAGCCCGGCCGGGCCGCCGACCTCCTCCTCCAGCTCCTCCAGGTCGAGGGTGACCGGGTAGAGCTGCTTGAGGGCGGTCCAGAGCTTGTCGAGGTCCCAGTCGTCCTCGAAGCCCTCACCGGTCGCGGCGGTCACGTAGGCCGCGACGGTGTCGTCCATGAAGTGGCCGATCTGCTCCTGCAGGTCCTCGCCCTCCAGGACGCGCCGGCGCTCGGTGTAGATCACCTCACGCTGGCGGTTGAGCACCTCGTCGTACTTGAGGACGTTCTTGCGGATCTCGAAGTTCTGCTGCTCGACCTGGGTCTGCGCGGAGGCGATGGCGCGGGTGACCATCTTCGACTCGATCGGCACGTCCTCGGGGACGTTGGCCATCGACAGCACGCGCTCGACCATGCCGGCCTTGAACAGGCGCATCAGGTCGTCGCCCAGCGAGAGGTAGAACCGGGACTCGCCCGGGTCGCCCTGACGGCCGGAGCGGCCGCGCAGCTGGTTGTCGATCCGGCGGGACTCGTGACGCTCGGTGCCCAGCACGTAGAGGCCGCCGGCCTCCTGGACCTCGGCCTCCTCGACCTTGACGGCCTCCTTGGCCTTCTCCAGCGCGCTCGGGAAGGCGGCCGCGTACTCCTCCGGCGTGTCCTCCTCGTTGAGCCCGCGCTGGGCCAGGTCGGCGGCGGCCAGGTACTCGGGGTTGCCGCCGAGCTTGATGTCGGTACCGCGGCCGGCCATGTTGGTGGCCACGGTGACGGCGCCCTTGCGGCCGGCCTGCGCGACGATCTGCGCCTCGCGCTCGTGGTGCTTGGCGTTCAGCACCTCGTGCGGGACGCCGCGCTTGCGCAGCTCCTGGGAGAGGTACTCGGACTTCTCCACCGACACCGTGCCGACCAGCACCGGCTGGCCCTTGTGGTGGCGCTCGGCGATGTCCTCGACCACGGCGGCGAACTTGGCCGGCTCCGACTTGTAGATCAGGTCGGGCTGGTCGATCCGCAGCGGGGTCTTGTTGGTCGGGATCGGCACCACGCCGAGCTTGTAGATCTGGTGGAACTCGGCGGCCTCGGTGGTGCCGGTACCGGTCATGCCGGAGAGCTTGCTGTAGAGCCGGAAGAAGTTCTGCAGGGTGATGGTGGCCAGCGTCTGGTTCTCGTTCTGGACCTCCACCCCCTCCTTCGCCTCGATCGCCTGGTGCATGCCCTCGTTGTAGCGGCGGCCGGCGAGCATGCGGCCGGTGTGCTCGTCGACGATCATGACTTCGCCGTTCATGACGACGTAGTCCTTGTCGTTCTTGTAGAGCTCCTTGGCCTTGATGGCGTTGTTCAGGAAGCCGACCAGCGGGGTGTTGACCGACTCGTAGAGGTTGTCGATGCCCAGGTAGTCCTCGACCCGGGTGACACCCTCCTCCAGCACACCGACGGTGCGCTTCTTCTCGTCGACCTCGTAGTCGCGGTCGCGCTTGAGGCGCTGCACCAGCTTGGCGAAGTCGCTGTACCACTTGGTGGCCTGGTCCGCGGGGCCGGAGATGATCAGCGGGGTACGGGCCTCGTCGATCAGGATCGAGTCGACCTCGTCGACGACCGCGAAGTTGTGGCCGCGCTGGACCAGTTCCTCCTGCGACCAGGCCATGTTGTCGCGCAGGTAGTCGAAGCCGAACTCGTTGTTGGTGCCGTACGTGATGTCCATCCCGTACTGGCGCTTGCGCTCGGCGGGCGACATGTTGGCCAGGATCACGCCGACCTCGAGGCCGAGGAAGCGGTGCACCCGGCCCATCCACTCCGAGTCACGCTCGGCGAGGTAGTCGTTGACCGTGATCAGGTGCACGCCCTTGCCGGTCAGCGCGTTGAGGTAGGCCGGCAGCGTGCCGACCAGGGTCTTGCCCTCACCGGTGCGCATCTCGGCGACGTAGCCGAAGTGCAGCGCGGCGCCGCCCATGATCTGGACGTCGTAGTGGCGCTGCCCGAGGACCCGCTTGGACGCCTCGCGGACGGTCGCGAACGCCTCCGGCATGAGGTCGTCCAGCGACTCGCCCTCGGCCAGCCGGCTCTTGTACTCGTCGGTCAGTGCCCGCAGTTCGTCGTCGCTGAGGTTGACGAAGTCCTCTTCGATCGAGTTGACCTGGGCAGCAATCCGCTGCAGCTTGCGAAGGGTCTTACCTTCGCCGGCGCGCAGGATCTTGTCGAAGACGGACACTTGGGCGGGCTCCTTGCCTGGATCGGCTCTGGACTACAGCACGGCGAGACCTACCCCACCGTACGGTCATCGTATGCGAGGAGGACAAGCCGCCGGGAGGTGCGTCAGCACGGTATTCCCGTGTCACCCGCCCGGGCAAAGCAGGGATTAGCGCCACCCGGCAGGGCAAAACGGTCACCGTACCTGTCGGTGTGCACTGCACAACCGCCCGGGACGCCCAAGGGTTCCCCTGCGTCCCTCCCCCGGGCCGCCCGCCGCCCCCCGGACCTGCGGGCCCCGACTGTCAGCGGCGGGCCCTACCCTGCCCGGCATGACCGCCATCAGCCTCTCCGCCGACCAGGCCCGCCTGATCGCCCTCCGCGCCCAGGGCCTGCTCGGCGCGCCGGACCGCCGCGCGGGCGTCCGCGGCGTGCTGCGCCACCTCGGCGCCGTGCAGCTGGACACCATCTCCGTGCTGGCCCGCTCGCACGAACTGGTCCCGTACGCGCGCCTGGGGGCGGTCGGACGGGCCGCGGTGGACCGCGCGTACTGGGGTTCGCAGGCCACCTTCGAGTACTGGTCGCACGCCGCCTGCATCCTGCCGGTCGAGGAGTGGCCGCTGTTCGCGTTCCGGCGCCGGGCCTACCGCGCCCGCGGGAACCTCTGGGGCCACCAGGTCTCCGCCGCGACCTACCGCCAGGTGCTCGACAAGCTGCGCGCCGAGGGCCCGCTGACCTCCACCGAGCTGGGCGGCGCCAAGCGGACCGCCGAGTGGTGGGACTGGTCCGACACCAAGATCGCGGTCGAGCGGGCGCTCTCCTTCGGCGATGTGGTCTGCACCGAGCGCCGCAGCTGGAAGCGGGTCTACCGGCTGGCCGAGCAGGCCATCCCGGAGGCGCTGTACGGGCAGGAGCCCTCCGACGCCGAGTGCCTGCGCCGGCTGGTCGCGCAGGCGGGGGCCGCGCTCGGGGTGGCCACCCGGGCCGACCTGATGGACTACCACCGGCTCAAGGCCGCCCAGTTCGACGCCGCCGTGGCCGAATCGGGCCTGGTCCCGGTCGAGGTGGCGGGCTGGTCCGGGCCGGCCTGGGCGGATCCGGCGGCGCTGGCGTCGGCGCCGCGCGGCCGCCACCGCACCACCCTGCTCTCACCGTTCGACTCCCTGGTCTGGGACCGCGCCCGCACCGAGCGGATCTTCGGCATGACGCACCGGCTGGAGGCGTACACCCCCAAGCACAAGCGGGTGCACGGGTACTTCGCGATGCCGCTGCTGGCCCAGGGCCGGCTGGTCGGCCGGATCGACCCGGCCCGCGAGGGGCGGACCCTGGTGGCCCGTCAGATCTCGCTGGACGCACCGAAGTACGTCGAAGCGGCGGCCACCGCCCTGCGCGAGGCCGCCGAGTGGGTGGGCTGCGACGCCGTCCGGGTCGAGGCGCTGGGCGACGAGCGACTGCGGCCGGCCCTGAGGTCCCTGCTGGACGGCTGACGGGAGCGGGCGGGCGCGACTGCCGCGGCCCGCCCGGTCCGGTCAGCCTATTTCCAGGATCTTCTCCCGCATCGCGTAGACCACGGCCTCCATCCGGGAGTGCAGCTGCAGCTTCTCCAGGATGTTGCGGACGTGGTTCTTCACGGTGTTCTCGCTGATGAAGAGCTCCTTGGCGATCTCCCGGTTGTTCATCCCGGTGGCCACCAGCTTGAGCACCTCCAGCTCCCGGTCGGTGAGCCGCGGTGCGGGCACCAACTCCCGGTCCTCGGACCGTCGCTGGATCATCGACTTGAACTCGGTGAGCAGCTTGGAGGCCATCGAGGGGCTGATCTGCGACTGCCCGTCGGCCACGGCCCGGATCGCGGTGGCGACCTCGTCGGTGGAGATCTCCTTCAGCAGGTAGCCGGTGGCGCCCGCCTTGATCGCCTCGTAGAGGTCGGCCTCCTCGTCGCTGATGGTCAGCATGATGATCTTCGTGCTCGGGACCACGTCCTTGATCGCGGTACAGGCCTCGATCCCGCTCCGGCGCGGCATCCTGACGTCCATCAGGATGATGTCCGGCAGCAGGTCCGCGGCCTTGAGCACGGCCTCGGCGCCGTCCCCGGCCTCGCCGATGACCGTGATGTCCTCCTCCTCGGCCAGCACGATCTCCAGGCCTCGGCGGAACAGTGCGTGGTCGTCCACCACCAGGACCCGGATCGGCTCGGCCCGGCGCAGCGCGTACCCGGGCTCCCCGCCCTCGCCCTGCCCGCCCCCCGAGCCGGCTCCCAAACCCTGGCTGAATGGCTCGCCCATCCGCTCCTCCCCCGGCTGCCGGTCGATGTCGTGCTCAATCATTCCACGGCGGGGGACCGGTTGATCACCCTCCGCCGTCGCACCGCCCAGCTGGGTGACCCCGGCGGCGTCGTGGGCCGCCGGGGTCACCGGTCATCTCAGTCTTCCGTGTTGTGCCGGACCGGTCGGTCCCGGTCCGGATCCTCCGGCGCCGGGCGACGGACCGTCAGTCCTCGTCCGGGCCGCCGATCGCCCCGCCGGCACCACCGGCGTCACCGTGGGCGGTGTGGTCCTCCTTGAGGTGGATCACACCGTAGTGGTAGCCGTGCCGGCGGTAGACCACGCTCGGCAGGCCGCTGTCCTTCTCCACGAACAGGTAGAAGTCGTGGCCGACGAGCTCCATCTCGTACAGCGCCTGGTCCAGCGACATCGGCCCGGCGGGGTGCGTCTTCTCGCGGACGACGAGCGGACCGTCGCCCTCCACCTCCAGCGATCCCATCATGGTCTTGCGGACCGTCCCGTTGGCACTGCCCGCGGGCGGCGCCGTCTCGGGGAGGGCTGCCAGCGCCGCCGTCGCCTCCGCGACACTGATCGGGGTGCGGCCGTTGCCGCCCTTGTGCACACGCCGGCGGTCGGCGGACTTGCGCAGCTGCGCGTCCAGCTTGGCTGAGGCCAGGTCGAGGGCCGCGTACGGGTCGGCAGCGGCTGCCTCGGCCCGGATCACCGGGCCACGGGTACGGAGGGTGATCTCGACCCGCTCGGAGCGGTCGGCCTGGCGCGGGTTGTGTTCCTTGGACACCTCGACGTCGAGGCTGATCACCTTGCCGTCAAACTTCTGGACCTTCTCCAGCTTCTCGGCCACGTGCTCGCGGAACCTCTTGGGCACCTCGGTCTTGCGGCCCTTGACGACGATGTCCACGCAGAACTCCGATCCCTTGTGCTGTCGCCGATCCGAGTACGTACCGGATCGGACTGAGACCCAGCCGGACCAGTCAATCGTCGCCGGTCCCGGCGCCGCCGGGAGTGGCGAGCGCGACTGGCCCTCACCTCACTTCCTCCCCACCGGGAGCGCTTGAAACCCCCTCTGGCCTTATGAGACACCCCACCAGGGGATTCCGCCTCCCCAGTCGAACAACGTAACGAGGGAGCACCGGCGGCACGGCTGTTGCCCTCTGTTTACCCTCCTACGAGTGAAACAACGGTAAACAGCTGGACAACACCGCCAGGGTGGTCAACCGTATGGCGCACATCGCCGTTCCGCCACCCCCCGGGAGGTGCCGAAATGACCGATCTGCCTGCGACCGTCCTCGGCCTCCTCGATCTGCTGCTGCCCGTGCCCTGTGCCGGCTGCCGGCTCGGTCCCGGCCCGCTCTGTCCGGACTGCCGCGCCACGCTGGCAGCCGTCCGGGCGGGCCCGGCCGAGCCGCGTCCGGCCCCGCCGGGCCTGCCCCCGCTGCACGCCGCGGCGCCCTACGCGGCGCCGGTACGGGGACTGCTGCTGGCCCACAAGGAGCGGGGCGCACTACGGCTGGCCGGGCCGCTCGGCGCACTGCTGGCCCGCGCCGTGCGCTCGGCGGCCGCCGGGCCCGTGCCGGTGGTGCTGGTCCCGGTGCCCTCGACCCGCCGTTCGGTCCGGGCCCGCGGCCATGATCCGATGCTGCGGCTGGCCCGGGCTGCCGCCCGGGAGCTGCGCGGCTGCGGGGTGCCGGCCCGGGTCAGCACCAACTCGCCGAGGTACGCGTCGACGCGACGCTGAACTGCGCCGCCGTCGACCCCGGTACGGGTCGCGTGCTCGTCGGGAGCGCGGCCGG
>NZ_JBEZIR010000155.1:0-18278 GCF_040651175.1 Kitasatospora sp. NPDC048540 | reverse complement strand
CGGCGGGGCCAGCGATCCGGCCGCGGCCGTCGACCGGGTCGCCGCCGCCACCGCGCAGGAACTGCTGGCGGCGGCCACCGAGCGGCTGGCCCGGCCGTGCACGGCCGTGGAGCGCACCGGCCGGGTCGAACGCGAGGTGGTGGCCGCCGCCGACGGCTTCGACCTCCTGGTGCTCGCCCGCGACGGCGACCGCTCCCGGCTCGGCCCGCACAGCCTCGGCCCGGCCACCCGCTTCGTCGTGGACCACGCCCCCTGCCCGGTCCTCCTGGTCTGGCCGGGCCCGCCCCCACCCACCGCGACCATCCCGCCACCTCCCGGCCACTGAGCCGGGCCCGGCCCGCAGAGTCGGCCGCACCCGGTCCACTCGGCCGTACGACCGGGCCCCCGGTCCGCCCGCTTTCCCGTCACACGGGCCGCGCACCGGCGCGTTGGGCCTCTCGGACACTTCGCGTCGGGCGGGTGCGCGGGGGTGGGTGCCCGACTGGGCGTACCGGCCGAGCGCCCTCGTACGGGGTCACCCTCGGGCGATGCAGGGTGCGGCCAGGTGAAGGCACCTCCCGGCCGAGGGCCGGGTGGGCGTCGCATGCCCGGCGGGATGCGGCAGACGGGCCGTGGCCGCCGCGTTCAGCCCGCCGGGGTGCGGCGGGCGAGGGTGGCGGTGAGCCGGGCGGCGGCGGCCAGTTGCGGGCTGTGGCGGCGCTGTGCGGCCAGGCGGGTGGCCAGGCCCCGCAATTCGTGGCCGACCAGGGCCGGTACCTCGCCCTCGACGCCCTCCAGTGCGGGTCCGAGCAGTGCTAGGGCGCTGTGCGGGTCGTGCGCGCACAGGTGGCAGTCGGCGATCCGCAAGGTGAACAGCAGGCGGGTGGCGGGGAGTTGCTGCGGGCCGAGCAGCCGCAGCGCGGTGCGGGCGGCGTCCGCCGCGCGTAGGGCGAGCCGGCGGTCGCCGAGGGTGGCGGCGGCGTCCCGCAGTGCGGCGGCGGCCGCGGACTCCACCCGTAGCTGCATCGATGCCTCCGACAGCCAGGGGACGTCCGCCTCCTCGCCCGCGCCGAGGTGGTCGAGGTGCAGCCGGGCCCGGCCGATGTGCCGTACGGTCTCGCGCAGGTCGCCGCCGAGCGCGTGCGCCCGGGCCTGGTAGACCTGTGCGATGGCGCCGGCCCAGTGCCGGTCGGGGGCCGCCCGGCCGATCTCCCGGGCGTAGCCGAGTGCGGAGGCGGCGTCGCCCTCCAGCCGGGCGAGGGTGCTCATGTCGCCGAGGGCGGCGACCTGGGTGACGGGGTCGCCGGCCAGCTCGGACCAGGTCAGCGCCCGGTCGAAGCAGGCCATCGCGGTGGCGCTGCGGCCGTGTTGGAGGCGGAGGCCGCCGGCCGCGTGGGCGTACTCCGCGGCCAGTCGGGCGAGCGGGCGGCCGGTGCGGCCCGGGGTGAGCGCCAGGTGCCGGGCGAGGGCGCGCAGGGTGTGCTCGACGGCGGCGGCGGTGCCGGGGTGGCAGCGGTCCTCGCCGGTGCGCAGGTGGACGGCGAGCAGTCCGGCGAGGGCGTGCAGGGTGTCCTCGGCCACCGCCCGCGGGCTGCCGGGCTCGGCGGCGCAGAACGCGGCGTGCAGGGCGGCGGTCTCCGCGGGCGGGGGGACGTCGCAGCCGGCGGCGCCGTGCAGCGGGCAGAGCAGGCCGTGGGCGGGCAGCCGGGCGGGCAGGGCGTCGGGGGGTGGCGGCTGCGGCGGTTCGCCGCGGGCGGTGGTGATGGCGGGCAGGGGTGCACGGACCGAGCCGGGTGGTGGTGGCGGACCGCCGAGGTCCCAGTCCTCGGCGGCTCGGCAGGCGGCGAGCAGGTCCCCGCCGGCGGCGAGCAGGGCGTCGAGCCGGTGCGCGAGGTGGAGGGTGGCCCGTCGGGTGCCGTTTTCCAGCCGGCTGATGGCGGTGTGGTCGTAGCCGACCTCGGCGCCGAGTCGGGCCTGGGTGAGCCCGGCCAGGCGGCGCCACTGCCGCAGGCGGGCGCCGAACGCCCGCCAGGGATCGGCGGACCGGCCGTCGGTGCGGTGCGGGTTCACGGGCGGCCCTCCCCCGGGGTGCTTCCGCTCGGCGGATGCTGGCCGCCGTCCGAGACGGTACTCGACGGCGGCCCTGCCGTACATGAGGTGGTCTCAACCACTGTGGCGGGACGGGCTGTTGACGTCGACTTTGACAGAACTTGCCGAAGCTTTGTCGGACATGACTAGACCATTGACCGTGGCATGACGCCATGTGAGGGTTCCGGCACCCGAATGCGGAGACCCCCGGACCAGCCCTCCGCGTTCGAGGACCCCCACCTTCGAGGAGCCTCGATGCCACACCCATCAAGCAAGGGCCGCCTGTTGACGGCCGGGACCGTCCTGGCCGTCCTGGCCGGCCTGACCGGCGCGACCGCCGGTGCGGCGGGCGCCGCCCCGGCCGGACCCGCCCCCACCCCGCCGCCGAGCGCGCTGGCCGCCGCCGTCTCGGCGGCCGACCGGGCGGCCGCGACCGGCCTGGACGCACTCGCCAAGGGCCCGGGCGAGACCTACGAACGGCACGCGGTGACGCCGTGGGTCGACGGCATGTACTCGGTGGCCTACGAACGCACCTACCGCGGCCTGCCGGTGGTCGGGGGCGACGCCGTGGTCATCGCCGACGGGCAGGGCCGGATCCGCGGCCTGCAGTCCGCGGCCACCGGGCCGGTCGGCGTGCCGACCACCGCCCGGGTGACCGCGGCCCGGGCCGAGGCCACGGCCCGCGGCCGGCTGGCGACCGTGACCGGCGTGGACCCGCAGCGCCTGGTGGTCCGGGTCAAGGACGACACCTCCAGGCTGGCCTGGGAGACCGTCCTGACCGGCCGGACCGCCACCGCCCCCAGCCGCCTGCACGTCTTCGTCGACGCCAACTCCGGTGAGGTGATCGACAGTTACGACGACGTCAAGGCCGGCACCGCCAACAGCAAGTGGAACGGCCCGGCCCCCGTCATTATCAGCACCACCGGCTCGGGCGGTTCGTACTCGCTGCGCGACCCCGCCCGGCCCGGCCTGAGCTGCGCCGACTACAGCACCGGCCAGGTGTTCTCCAAGTCCTCTGACTCCTGGGGCACCGGCAATCCCACAGCCAAGGAGACCGGCTGCGCCGACGTGATGTTCGCGGCGCAGAAGGAGTGGGACATGCTCCGCGACTGGCTGGGCCGCAACGGCCACAACGGCACCGGCGGCAGCTGGCCGGTCAAGGTCGGCCTGAGCGACGTCAACGCCTACTGGGACGGGAGTTCCGTCTCCATCGGCCACAACAACGCCAACGAGTGGATCGCCGCGATCGACGTGGTCGGCCACGAGTTCGGCCACGGCATCGACCAGTACACCCCGGGCGGCGCCAACAACGAGAACGGCCTCGGTGAGGGCACCGGTGACATCTTCGGCGCGCTCACCGAGGCGTACGCCAACGAGCCGGCCCCGTACGACAGCCCGGACTACACCGTCGGCGAGATGATCAACCTGGTCGGCAGCGGGCCGATCCGCAACATGTACAACCCCTCGCTGGTCGGCAACAACCCCAACTGCTACTCCTCCTCGATCCCGAGCACCGAGGTGCACGCCGCGGCGGGCCCCCTGAACCACTGGTTCTACCTGCTCGCCGAGGGTTCCAACCCGGGCGGCGGCAAGCCCGCCAGCCCGACCTGCAACAGCTCCACGGTCACCGGCGTGGGCGTCAAGGACGCCGGGCGGATCTTCTACGGCGGGATGCTGCTCAAGACCAGCGGCATGACCTACAAGAAGTACCGGGTCACCACCCTGACCGCCGCCAAGAGCCTGGACACCAGCTGCACCTTCTTCAACCGCACCAAGGCGGCCTGGGACGCGATCAGCATGCCCGCCCAGAGCGGTGAGCCCACCTGCACGCCCTCCGGCAGCAACGACTACTCGCTCGCCCTCTCCCCGGCCGCCGGTTCCGTCCAGCCCGGCGCCGCCACCAGCGCCACGGTGAGCACCGCGGTCACCTCCGGCACCGCCCAGACCGTCGGCCTGGCCGTGACCGGCGCCCCGGCCGGTGTCACCGCCTCGGTCAGCCCGTCCTCCGTGCAGGCCGGCTCCGCCGCGACGCTGAACGTCTCCGCCTCCGCCACCGCCGCACCGGGCAGCTACGTCCTCACCGTCACCGGCACCGGCCCCGCCACCCACACCGCGCAGTACACCCTGACGGTCGGCGGCGGCAACCCCGGCGGCGGCGCGCCCGACATCAGCGTCGCCAACGTCCAGGCCCACCTGGCCCAGCTGAACACCATCGCCTCCCAGAACGGCGGCAACCGGCGGGCCGGCAGCGCCGGGCACACCCAGTCCGTCGCCTACCTCAAGTCCAAGCTCCAGAGCGCCGGTTACACCGTCACCGAGCAGACCTGCACCTCCTGCACCTACTCCTCCAACAACCTGATCGCCGACTGGCCGGGCGGCCCGGCCGACCAGGTCACCATGTTCGGCGCCCACCTGGACAGCGTCGCCGCCGGGCCCGGCATCAACGACAACGGCTCCGGCTCGGCCGTCCTGCTGGAGAACGCGCTCACCCTGGCCCAGCAGAACCCGACCCTGACCCGGCACGTCCGGTTCGCCTGGTGGACCGGTGAGGAACAGGGCCTGCAGGGCTCCAACTCCTACGTCGGCCAGCTCACTTCGGCGCAGCGCAGCGCCGTCAAGGCGTACTACAACTTCGACATGGTCGGCTCGCCCAACGCGGGGTACTTCATCAACAACCTCACCTCGGCGGCCTCCGCGCCGATGAAGGCGTACTGGGACTCGCTGAACCTGCAGCCGGAGGAGAACGTCGAGGGCCAGGGCCGGTCCGACGACTACTCGTTCCAGCAGGCCGGCATCCCGACCTCCGGCTACGCGGCGGGCGCCAGTGCCGTCAAGTCCTCGGCCCAGGCGGCGAAGTGGGGCGGCACGGCCAACCGGGCGTACGACTCCTGCTACCACCAGTCCTGCGACACCACGGCCAACATCGGCGTCACCGTGCTGGACCGCAGCGCCGACGGCGTCGCGTACACGCTGTGGAGGACCTCGGTCGGCGGGACCGCGCCCGCCGACGACTTCTCGCTCGCGGTGAACCCGGCGACCGGGACCGCCGCGCCGGGGGCCTCGGTCTCCGCGACGGTGGCCACCATCGTCACCTCGGGGGCCGCGCAGGGCGTCGCGCTGAGCGCCTCCGGTCAGCCGGCCGGTGTCACGGTGGCCTTCAACCCGGCCTCGGTGCAGTCCGGTTCGTCCTCGGCGATGACAGTCGCGGTGGGCACCTCGACCGCGCCCGGGACCTACACCATCACCGTGACCGGCGCCGGCAGCGCCACCCACAGCACCACCTTCTCGCTGGTGGTCAGCGGCGGTGGCGGCGGCGGGACCACCTGGGCGGCGGGCACCGTGTACCAGGCCGGGGACATCGTCACCTACAACGGGGTGCGCTACCGCTGCTGGCAGGGGCACCAGGCCCAGGTCGGCTGGGAGCCGCCGAACGTTCCGGCCCTGTGGCAGGTGATCTGACGGCCGCCCGGCCGACCACCTGAGCACCCGAGCACCCGAGCACCTGAGCACCCGAGCACCTGAGGACCGCGGTCCGGTCGCGGCACGGCCTGGGGAAGGGCCGCGACCGGGCCGCCCGGCGGCGGCGGTCTCCTGGGGTCAGGAGGCCGCCGTCGTCCTCGGCCGGTCCCCGGCGGCGGGGTCTGCCGCCGGGGCCGGGGCTGCGGTCCGCGCCCGCGCCACCTCCCCGGCCAGGCGCGGCCGCAGCAGGCCACGCACCGTCGCGCCGCGCACCGCACCGCACCGCGCCACACCCGCCAGCACGTCCCGGGCGAACAGCCGCTGCGGCGGCTCCTGCAGATGGGCGACGGTGAGGAAGGCCCGCCCGACCACCGGATCCACCGCCGCTGCCCGGTGCAGCCGCGCGACGTACCGGTTGAGCGCCCGCACCCGCGGGGTGCGGCGGCCCGCGACTGCCGGGAACCGCAGGTCGCCGCCGACCGACAGGTCCCACGGGACGTCGGTGATCCGCGCGGCACGGCGGAAGAACCTGGCGGCGAGACCCTCGCCCGCGTCCTCGGCCAGGCAGTCGCGCAGCGCCGCCGCCTCGCCGGCCGCGACCGTCATACCCTGCCCGTACGAGGGGTTGAACTGGCAGAGCGCGTCGCCGGTCACCAGGTAGCCCTCCGGGAAGCGCTCCAGCCGCTCGTAGTGGCGGCGGACCGAGACCGGGATGCGCATCGCCCGCGGCGGCCCCAGCGGCTCCAGCCGCTCCAGGAGCCGGTGCAGATCGGGCACCGGAAGGCGAGCGGCGAACCGGTGGTAGCCGTCCGGGTCGACCGGCGGGCGGTCGGCGCCCATGCCGAACAGGGTGACCAGCCAGCGGTCGCCCTCGGCGCTCAGCGCCACCCCGCCGCGCGGCGCGGACGCCGAGGCGCCGACCACGTACGCGTCGGCGGGCGCGTCGCCCGGGCGGCGCCGGTACTCGCGGGAGACGTAGACCAGCCCGGAGTCCACCCGCTCCTGCGGCGCACTGCCGTAGCCCAGCGCCCGCAGCCAGGTGACCCCGCGGTTGCCGCGCCCGGTGGCGTCCACGAACAGGTCCGAACCCAGCAGCCGCGGCTCGGAGTTGACCCGCAGGACCCGGACGCCGGTGACCCGCCCGCCGGTGTGGTCCGCGACGGGTTCCAGGACCTCGCAGCGGTCGTGGAACTCCACGCCGGGCAGCGCCGCCACCCGGGACCGCAGGTACCGTTCGAGCCCGGGGCGGCTGACCAGCAGACAGGGCAGGTCCCCGGCGGCGGGCTTGAGCAGGTGGCCGTCGTTGAACCAGCGCACATCGGCCTGGGCGTCCCGGACCAGGGCGCCCTCGGCCACCAGATCCTGTGTCAGCCCGGGGAACAGCTCCTCCAGCAGCTCGAACCCCTTGGCCAGCAGCCCGTGCGCGTGGTGGCCCTGCGGCACCCCGCGCCGCGGCCCGGCGCCCGCCGGCGGCGCGTCCCGTTCGACCACCGTGACCCGCTCGTACGGGCCGGCCAGCACCCTGGCGGCCAGCAGCCCGGCGATACCCGCGCCGGCGATCACCGCGTGACCCGTTCCTGCGGTTCTGTCGTTCCCCATGGTGCCTCTCCTCGTCCCGGGGACGAGCATGCACCGGCCGGCTTGACGTTCGATTGTCGTCGGCTTGTCGGCGGTGCCGGGTACGGTCCGCCCCGGGCCGGGGTTTGCCCTCGACCAGGTCGAGGGCCCTACGGTCGGCCGTCATGACCTCCCCATCCGCCTCACGGACCCTGGCGTCGCCGACGGCCCGGTCCCGTCCGCCGCTGCCCCGCAGCTACCTGTACTGGCTGGCCGGCGCCCAGGCCTCCGTCCTCGGCGACGCCGTCCTGTCGTTCGCGCTCGGCTGGGCCGCCGCCGGGCACGGCGGACGGACGGCGGCGCTGGTCCTGACCGCCGTGACGGTGCCCCGGACCCTGCTGCTCCTGCCGGGCGGCGCCGTCGCCGACCGGTTCGGCGCCCGCCGGGTGCTGATCACCGGTGACGCGGTGCTGCTCGCGGCCACCCTCGCGCTCGCCGCCACCCTGGACCGGCCGGCCGCCGCCCCGTGGCTCCTGGTCCTGATCGCCGCCGTGACCGGGACGGTCGACGCGTTCCACCTGCCCGCCACCGGTTCGATGCCGCGCCGCCTGGTGAGCGGTGACCGGCTCCCCCGGGCGCTGGCGGTACGGCAGGCGGCCGGCCAGGCCGCCGCGCTGCTCGGCGCGCCGCTGGGCGCGGTCCTGGTCTCCGCCTCCGGGCTGCGCGGTGCGGCGCTCGCCGACGCGGCGACCTTCGCGGTGGTGCTGGCCGTGCTGGTGCGGATCCGCCCGGCCGACGCGGCCGCCGGCACCGTATCCGGCGCGGGTCCGCGCGGAGGGACCGCCGGCACGGTACGGCGAGCCCTGGCGGACCCGGTGCTCAGGCCCGCGCTGCTGCTCACCGCGGCGGCGGCCGGCGGCCTGCTGCCGGTGGTGTCGCTGCTCGGCCCGCTGCTGGCCCGTCAGCAGGGCTGGGGTGCGGCGGCCGCGGGCGCGGTCGCCGGCGGGCAGAGCCTCGGGGTGGTCGCGGTGGCCCTGCTGGTGGCCCGCCGGGGGCCGCTGCGGCGGATCGGCGTGGGCGCCGCGCTCGGCCTGGTCGCGGCGGCGCCGGGCATCGCCCTGCTCGCGGCAGCCCCGGCCGCGCCGGTGGCGGTCGGCGGCGCGGTGGTGGCCGGCACGGGGTCGGGGATGTTCGCGTGCCACCTGGGCCCGCTGGTCCTGAACGGTGCACCCGAGACCCATCTGTCCAGGATCCAGGCCCTGTTGACGCTCGTCCAGAGCCTCGCCCTGGTGCTGGCCAACGGTCTGCTCGGTCTCCTCGCCGACGGTGCGGGCGCCGCCACCGCGACCGCCGTGTGCGCGGCGGCCGTCCTCGCCGCGGGGGCGTCCGGGCTGGGCTCGGCCTCGCTGCGGGGCGCGCGGCATGGCTGAGCGCGGCGCTCGGTCACCGGCCCTGTCCGCCACGGCTGCGGGACCGGCGGCTGCGCCGGTGCCGGGTGTCCTCGTTCCACCAGCGGGCGCGCGTGGCGGCGGTGACCGTCGCGGTCGGCTGGTCGGGGTGCAGCCCGAGCGGGCGCAGCGCCGCCGCGCGGCCCCGGAGCGAGTACCAGCCGACCCAGTGGCCGTCGGGCCCGATCCCGCAGGCCAGGTGGCAAAGGACGTCCTGCGGGGCGATCGGCGACCAGTCGATGCCGCGGTCCCGCAGTCAGGCGTGCAGGGCGGCCTGGGGCGCGGGGCGGCCGGGCAGGTTCGGGTACTCGAGGATGGTGATCCACTCGTCGTCGGCCTGGGTGCTCATGGTGGTCATCCTGCCCGACCGCCTGGCCTCGCGCCGGGGGATTTCCCGTCCGTCCGCGGCGGCCGTCAGCACTACGGCCGTCACCACTGCGGGCGCCCCGCCCGGCCGGCCTCCGCCTCCGCGATCAGCCAGGCCGCGTTGATCAGGCCGATGTGGCTGAAGGCCTGCGGGAAGTTGCCCAGCACCTCGCCGGTGTCCGGGTCGATCTCCTCGGCGAGCAGGCCGACGTCGTTGACCGCGCCGGCCGCCCGCTCGAAGTAGCCCCGGGCGGCCTCGGTGTCGCCCGCCAGGGCCAGGGCCTGCGCCAGCCAGAAGGTGCACAGCAGGAAGGTGCCTTCGTCGCCGGGGAGGCCGTCGTCGGTGGTGAGGTAGCGGAAGACCAGGCCGGCCGGGCTGGTGAGCCGCTCGCGGACGGCGTCGATGGTGGCCCGCATCCGGGGCGATCCCGCGGGGGTGAAGCCGACCACCGGCATCACCAGCACCGAGGCGTCGAGCTGGTCCGAGCCGAAGGCCTGGGTGTAGGCGCCCACCCGCTCGTTCCAGCCCTGCTCCTCGATGGCGGCCCGGATCTCCGCCCGGGCGGTGGCCCAGGCCGGGATCCGGTCGGTCGCCTCCAGGTCCGGCGCCAGGTCGATCGCCCGGTCCAGGGCCACCCAGCACATCAGCTTGGAGTAGACGAAGTGCTGCGGGCCGCTGCGCACCTCCCAGATGCCCTGGTCGGGTTCGGCCCACCGGTCGGCGGCCGCGTCGGCCAGGCCGGCGAGGAACTGCTTGGTGGGCCGGTCCAGACCGCCGAGCTGGTCGCGGAGCCGGTGTGCGGCGCCCAGCAGTTCGCCGTAGACGTCGAGTTGGCGCTGCTGCCAGGCGGCGTTGCCGACCCGTACCGGGCGGCTGCCCCGCCAGCCGGAGAGGTGGTCCAGTTCGCGTTCGGTCAGCTCGCGTTCGCCGCGGATGCCGAACATGATCTGCAGGTCGTGGCCGTGCCCGGGGGCGTTGGCGGCGGCCTGCGCCATCCATGCGAAGAACGACTGCGCCTCGTCCGGGCAGGCCGCCACCCAGAGCGCGTCCAGGGTGAACGAGGCGTCCCGTACCCAGGTGAAGCGGTAGTCCCAGTTGCGGACGCCGCCGACCGCCTCCGGCAGCGAGGTGGTCGGGGCCGCGACGATCGCGCCGGTCGGCTGGAAGGTGAGGGCCTGCAGCACCCGCCCGCTGTGGTGGACCAGGTCCCGCCAGGGCCCCTGGTACGCCTGGTGCAGGTCGGACCAGGAGCGCCAGGCGGTGACGGTGTCGTCCAGGCGCGCCGCGATCCCGTCCTGCGACCACAGCTGCGGTTCGCCGCCGGCGTGGGCGTGCTGGAGGGCGAAGGCCGCCCGCTGGCCGCCGCGCAGCAGCAGCCGGCTGCGGGCACCGTCGGTGATCTCGAACGGTACCGGCGAGGAGAGCCCCAGCGTGTCCGGGCCGCCGTGGCAGCGCAGCCCGCCGTCGACCGGGATCAGCAGCGGCCGGATCCGGCCGTACTCGGGTCTCGGGGCGAACTCCACGGCCACCTCGACCGTGCCCTCGGTGCACTCCGCCACCCTGAGCAGCAGGTGGGGGGCGTCCTTGCCGAGGTCGTGCCCGCGCCGGTCGAGGCCGAGGGCGAGCGCGTCGGTGAGCACCAGGGTGCCGGTGGGCGTACGGAACTCGGTGCGCAGCGCCATCGTGCGGTCCAGGTACCGCCTGGTGGTGGCGGCGTCGCCGACCGGGCGGATCGACCAGTGGCCGGCCTGCGGGTCGAGCAGGCGGCCGAGCACCGACCGGTCGTCGAAGGAGGGCAGGCACAGCCAGTCGACCGAGCCGCCGGAACTGACCAGCGCGGCGGTCCGGCAGTCGGACAGCAGCGCGTAGTCCGAGATCGGTAAGTCGCTCACACCGGGCACCTCCGCCCAGACCGCGGGCCCCTCTCGATTGTGCGCCGGCCGCCTCGGCTCCGCAGGCCCTTTTCTGTGGCGACCCCTTGACTGCGGGCACCACGACTGCGAGCGTTTGCTCGAAATTGCTCGAAGCAACCCCACAATGAGCAGTTCGAGTCATCTCCTCCCGCATCGGAGCACCCCATGAGATGGAACCAACGGCTGGCCGGGCTCGGGTCCGCGGCCGTCATCGCCGCCGCCGCCCTCGCCGCCACGGCACCCACCGCGGCCGTCGCGGACACCGTCGCCGCGAACACCGACACCCCGATCGGCGACCGGCCGATGATGGGCTTCAACAACTGGGCGCGCTTCACCTGCGCCGCACAGGCCCGCCTCGACGGCACCCGCGACGGCTACTCCTTCCAGCAGTTCATGCAGGACCAGGCCAAGGCGATGAAGGACACCGGCCTGGTCGCGGCGGGTTACACCAACCTCACGGTCGACGACTGCTGGATGCAGCGCACCGGCGCCGGGTACCTGCACGGCGCCGCCGCCTGGGGCGGCAGCGGCCAGCCCGGCTTCGACTGGGAGCTGACCGACTACGCCGCCTACGTCCACGCCCAGGGCATGCAGGTCGGCCTCTACAGCACCTCCGGCGTCAACACCTGCCAGGGCGTGCCGGGCGGGGTGATGGGCCACGAGCAGGCCGACGCCACCTCGCTCGCGTACTGGGGTGCGGACTCGCTCAAGCTGGACAACTGCGGCACCGACTGGACCAACCGCCGGTCGGAGTTCACCACCACGGCGGGCGCCCTGAAAGCGGCGACCGCCTCCGACCCGCGCAAGATCCTGTTCAACGAGTCCGCGCCGGCCGGTGCGAGCCCCGCCTCCGCCACCAAGTACCAGGCGATGGACTGGGTCCGCACCCTCGGCCAGATGTGGCGGGTCAGCCCCGACATCAACGTCTGGCACAACACCACCCCGGTCGCCTCCGCTTGGGACTCCCCGCACGGCGCCGACTGGTACGAGGGCGGGGTGCTGCAGAACTTCGCCGACACCGTCGCACTGGCCCGCTACAACGGCTCCGGCAACCACAACGACGCCGACATGCTGCTGATCGGCGACAACAACCAGCTCACCCTGGCCGAGCAGCGCAGCCAGTTCGCCCTGTGGTCGGCGATGGGCTCGCCCCTGATGGTGAGCACCGACGTCCGGCGGATGGCCGCCGACCCGGCCGGCTACGCGCCCCAGCTGAACATCCTCAAGAACGCCGACATCATCGCCGTCGACCAGGACACCACCGCCGGCGGCTACCTCGCCTCCCGCCAGGGCGCCACCAACTCCTCCGGCGTCGACGTGGTCGTCAAGCCGCTCGCCGACGGCTCGCGCGCGGTCGTCGTCCTCAACAAGAACGCCTCGGCCACCAGTTACACCCTGGACCTCGCCCGGGTGGGCTTCGGCAACCTCGGCTGCACCCGCACGGCCAAGGACCTGTGGAGCCACACCACCGCCGCGGTGACCGGATCGATCACCACCACCATCGGCGCCCACGACAATGCGATGTACACCATCACCCCCGGCGGCTGCGGCGGCACCGTGCCGGTCGGCCAGATCCAGGCCGCCCAGTCCGGGTTCCAGGCCTTCGCCTTCTGCCTGGACGCCTACGGCGGCGCCACCGCCGGCGCGACCGTCGGCCTCTACACCTGCACCGGCAACGGCAACCAGCAGTGGCAGCGCCGCTCCGACGGCCTGATCTCCTCGCTGGCCGCTCCGGGTCTGTGCGTCTCCGGTGAGAGCACCGGCCTCAAGCTGCGCACCTGCAGCGGCACCGACCCCAAGCAGACCTGGACCTACACCCGGGCCGGTCAGCTCAGGGCGGACGGCAGGTGCGCCGACATCGCGGGCGGGTCGCTCACCGACATGAACGCCACGGTCGCCACCTACGCCTGCGGCAGCTACCAGCCGAACCAGACCTGGAGCGCGCCCTTCGCCACCCCGCCGGCGCCGTAGGACCTGCCGCCGGGGCCACGCGCCCGGTACTCCGGCCCGGCGGGCCGCGGTACCGGGCGTCGCGCCTGCCCGGGGCCGGTCAGCTCCGGGCGGCGGACGGCTGGGGCGCCCGGGCGGTGCGGCGGTGGGCGGGGAGTTCGACGACCCGGGTACCGGCCGCCACGAGGAAGCCCGCGACCGCGTCGGCCGTGCCCTGGTCCAGGGAGAACACCCAACGCCCCGGCACCAGGACGGTGTCGACGGCTTCGAGCGAGGCCAGCGCCAGCAGCACCCGCAGCTGCGGCTGGACACTCCGGCAGGAGACCCCGTTGTCGAGGAAGAGCCGGGGGGTGTCGAGGCCGAGCAGCCCGGCGTGCTCCTCCAGGGCGCGGACGTGCGGTGCCATCCGCCAGCTGTCGTACGGGTAGCACCGCAGGTAGGCGGCGGTGCGCAGGGCACGGGTGGCGGTCATGGTCGCTCCTCGTCGAGCGGGCCCGACCGGCCGTGACGTCCGGTGGGCGGCTCTGCTGCGAAGGGTGGGAGGGCAGGGCGGGGCCGGGCGGGCCCCGCGGCGGTGGGCGACCTGGGCCGGACGGGGTGACCGCGGTTCGGACCGGGAGGCGGATCGGGTGGTCGTCCCATCGTGGCCCGGACCCCCGAGCATGTCTAGACCAATAGCGCCCGGACCCGGTCACCGCGGGTGACCGGGTCCGGGTCGCCGCGGACCGTCAGCCGACCGTCCAGCGCTGCAGCGCCGAGCCGGTGTCGGCCTGCTGGGTCACCGCGGCGCCGTCGGCGGCGGACGCGGTGGTGAGCAGCAGTCCGCTGCGCTGGGAGGCGATCCTGTAGCCGCCGGTGGCGGCGGTGACCAGCCAGCGCTGGTTGGTGCCCCCGGTGCAGGTCCACTGGATCACCTGGCCGCCGGCGGCGGTGGAGCCGCCGCTGACGTCCATGCACAGGCCGGAGAGGCCGTTGGTGATCTGGTAGCTGCCGTCGGACTGCGCGGTGAAGACCCAGTTCTGGTTGGTTCCCCCGTTGGGGGTCCAGGTGATGAGCTGGGTGCCGGCAGTGGTCGAGTGGTCGGGGTCGTCGAGCGCCTTGCCGGAGGCCGTCAGGGTGTGGGTGCCGCTGAGCGCCGGGTTGACGGCCCAGGTGAAGGTCGTCGTGCCGGTGGAGGTGCCCGAGGAGGCGGTGACCGTGACGGTGGAGCTGCCCACGGTGGTGGGGGTGCCGGAGATCAGGCCGGCGGCGCTGATCGTCAGGCCGGCGGGAAGGCCGGTGGCGGAGTACGTGAGCGGCTTGCCCGCCGAGTCGTCGGCGCCGATCTGGAGCGAGGCCGCGACACCGACCTTGCCGGACCGGTTGCCGGGGTTGGTGACCGTGACGGTCTCCGGGGACGCGCCGACGGGGGTCAGGGTGAGGGTCTGCTCGGCGGCGGTGCGCGCGCCGCCGACGGCGTTGCCGGTGGTGTTGGTCCAGCTGCGGGCGGGGGTGGTCTCGGCGAGCCGGGCGGAGTCCGCGGACAGGCCGATCACCAGGCCGCTGTAGCGGTTGACCAGCCGGTGGCCGCCCCCGCCGGGGATCACGAACCACTGCTGGCCGACGCTCGGGCCGCCCGTCCCGGCGGCGGTGACGGTGGGCTTGGCGCCCCAGGCGCGGCCCGCGGTGGTGGTGGGGTCGACGCCGAGCAGCCGGCCGGTGGCGGAGTTGACGATCCGGTAGGAGCCGTCGCCGTTGGCGGCGAACACCCAGGACTCCAGGGCAGATCCGGTGGCGGCCGGCACCGAGGTGGTGGCGGAGCCGCCGGTGACCTGGGCGAGGACGCGGCCGCCGCCGCCGGAGATCCGGTAGGCCTTGGTCGGGTCGACCGGCGGCGCGGCCGGGGCGGCGGAGGTGACGGTGAGGTCGACGTACTCGCCGGAGGCGCCGTTCGAGCAGCCGAACGAGCAGTAGGAGCGGAAGGACTTGCCGACGACGGCGGAGCTGGTCCGGTTGGCGCTGTCGAGGAACCAGCGGTACCAGGACGCGGTGTGGTAGCCGCCGGTGTCGCCGATCGGGTACCACTTCTGGGTGGTGAGGTCGTCGGTGGCGTAGAGGTGCTGGGGTTCGGTCCCGCTCTGGTTCACGGCCTGGGGTTCGCCGATGTACAGCCCCAGGTAGGCGTTGTAGGTGATGTCCATGACGAACAGCGGCGAGGTCGCGGGCATCGTGCCCGCCGCGATCTGCTGGGCGGCGGTACCGGTGTTGGCCGGGTCGTACTCGCCGGAGACCGGCGTGTAGCCGGTGGTGCTGCCGGCGTCGACCGGCACCATGTTGCTCTCCAGGCCGCCCACGCCCGGCTGGTTCCAGGCGCCGTCGTACCACTTCTGCCAGGAGCCGGGCGCCATCTTCGCGGACATCGGCGCGCGGGCCACGTGCTCGTAGAAGGCCTTCCAGCCACCGCTCTTGTCGACGATCCGCGAGCCGTAGTAGACGTAGAAGTACCCGGACGCGGTGTCCGCGTACAGCCGCTGGTCGCCGTCGCCGTAGGAGTACGTCTGGTTCGGGAACGCGGCGGTGTCACCGCGCTTGGTGCTGTAGGGCGACGTGATGACGTGGTTCCTGATGGTCCAGGTCCGGCCCTGGTCGGTGGAGACGGCGTAGTCGATCGCGTCGAAGTGCAGCCCGTCCCCGAAGGGTTGCGGGGTGAACTCGTTGTGCACCAGCCCGTACCAGTCGCCGGTGTCCGGGTCGACCCAGACCCCGGCGAGGTCGCAGAAGTTCCGCTGGGAGTAGCCGGATCCGGCCGGGGCGGCGGTCGCCTCCAGGCCGGTGGGGCTGTTGTTGCACCGCCAGGTGGTGTCGTTGTTCCTGTCCGCGGGGTTGGCGGGGTTCACCGCGTTGCTGATCGCACTCGACCGGGTGGCGCTGTCGAAGTCCGTCCCCGTGAAGAAGTCCCAGTACCGGGGCTCGGTCGAGCCGTACAGGGCGGCGGACTGCTGGAAGTAGAACGTCCCGTCCTTGTCGAGGTACGGGGTCGCCTGGGTGTCGGTCGGGTGCGCGTACGCGACCGGCGACCCGACGGTGACGGTGTATCCGGTGGTGGGCGGCGTCGCGGACGCCGGCGCGGCCACCGGGCCGGCCAGGGTCAGGACGGCCGCCGCGAACGCTGCGGCGAACGCTCTACGCGGAGGAGAGGACACGGGGACTCCTTCTGGGGCAACGCGCCGTGGTGGGGGTCGGCGTGGGCGAGGGAGGGGGGCGTTCGCGCACGCCGTGGGGCTTGGTGTTTCAAGCTGCTCGGTTTTGTGTGAACGTGAGCAACTTTGAGCACACGTTGGCAGCAGTAACCGGCGGAGTCAAGACATCGTTCGCCCCGGGTTCGCCCGGCCGCACCCGGGGACAGCACGACAGGGGCGCCGAGGGCGACCCCGGCGCCCCTGGTCGGGTGGCGCGTTCCGCAGGACCGGCGGTCAGCCCGGCCGGTGCGCGGCGAACTGGTCGAGCAGCCCCCGGGGGGCGTCCGCGGCGAAGATGACGTCGAGGCTCGCGGCCGACTCGGCGGCGGCCTCGCTGCGCGGGAAGAGCAGGTGCTCGTACGCGACGAGGGCCGCCTCGGGGTCGCCCGGGTGAGCGGCGAGGGCCCGCCCGAGTTCGGCGCCGTCGAGCATGGCGAGGTTGGCGCCCTCCCCGGCGAACGGCGACATCAGGTGCGCGGCGTCACCGAGCAGGGTCACCCCGGGCACCCGCTCCCAGCGGTGGCCGACCGGCAGGGCGTGGATCGGGCGCGGCACCAGCGGCCCGTCCGCGTCGGCGACCAGCGCCCGCAGGCTCGGGTGCCAGCCGGTGAAGTGCTCCAGCACGGCCGCCTTGGCGGCGACGGGGTCGGTGAAGTCCGTGCCGCCCGCCCAGGACTCGGCGATCCGCAGCGCGGCGTAGACGTGCAGGCTGCGGTCGGGCTCGCGGTGGGCGAGGAAGCCCCTGCCCGCACCGAGCGCGAACAGCATGCCCCCGCCGACCACGGCCGCACCGGCGGGGTGCCGGAGGTCCGCGTCCAGCAGGTCGGACTCCACGAAGGAGACGCCGCTGTACTGCGGGACGGCGTCGGACAGCAGCGGGCGGATCCGCGACCACGCACCGTCCGCGCCGACCAGCAGGCCGGTGGTGAACACGCCTCCGTCGGCGAGGGTCACCTCGTGGCGGCCGCCGCCCAGCGGGCGCGCCCCGGTGACCTTCGCCCCCCAGCGGACGGTGCCCGCGGGCAGCGCCCCGAGCAGCAGGTCACGCAGCCGGCCGCGGTCCACCTCGGGGCGGCCGCCGGAGCCGTCGTCGGACTCCTCCATCCGGACCACGGCGTGCCGGTCGAGGATCCGCATGGCCTGGCCACCCGGGTGGATCAGGGCGCGGAACTCCTCGTACAGTCCGGCGGCGCGCAGCGCGGCCTGGCCGGACTCCTCGTGGATGTCGAGCATGCCACCCTGCGTGCGGGCGCCGGGCGAGGCGTCGAGGTCGAAGACGGCGGCCTCGATGCCGTGGACGTGCAGGACCCGGGCGAGGGTGAGTCCGCCGAGGCCCGCGCCGATGACGGCGATCGGGTGGTGCACGGTCATGGGGTACCTCTTCCGTTGGTTTCCGGTCGGCGGGTGGCCGCTCAGGCCTGCGGCGGCCTGGGGGTGTCCAGTGCGCCGTTGATCAGGACGTGGAAGCCCCAGCGCAGCCGGTCCTCGGGGGCACCGGAGAGCAGGTCGGCGCCGAGGCCGGCGAGGTGCGGGTGCCGGGTGCGGGAGGCGCCGAGGAGCGCGGCGGACAGGGCGTCCCAGGAGCGCCGGTCGGCCTCGGCCTCGGCCGCGCCGTCCCGGTCGGCGTGTTCGGCCGCGGTCGCGGTGGCGTGCTGGAGCAGCAGGTCGAGCGCCCAGGCGGCGCGGTCCGCCGGGACCCCGCCCTCGTCCAGCAGGGCGAGCAGCACCTCCATCAGGTCCAGGTGGTGCACCCCGGACGGGCGCGCCACCAGCGCGGACTTGGCGAGGCCGGGCTGCTCGAACAGCACGGTGGTGTACGAGACCAGGACCCGGACCAGACGCTCGCGCCAGTCCCCGGCGCCCTCGGCGGCGCCCAGGTCGACCGTGCCGACCAGTTCGTCGAGGATCGCCGCGTGCAGCTCGGCGGTGTTGCGGACGTACACGTAGAGCGAGGCGGGGCCGGTGTCGAGCTCCTGCGCGAGGCGGCGCATGGTGACCTTCTGGAGCCCTTCGGCCCGGGTCAGGCGGACCGCGGTCGAGATGATCCCGTCCTGGGTGAGGGCGGGCTTGGCGGGCCGCTCGCGGCGACTCGGCCGTCCTGAGGGGTGCGCTGTCATGGCTCCACGATAACGAACATGTTCGTTACGAACAAGTTCGTCGCAGGGTGCGGGAGTCCTCGGCGCCGATCAGGCCGGGAGGACAGGGAGGGCCGTGAGGGCCGGCGCATGGCGAGGGCGGAGCCGGGCGCGGTGCGCCCCCCCCCCGGCGGGCGCGCCCCGGGCGGCCCCCGCCCGCCCGG